>JAYEFW010000368.1:0-8434 GCA_034658795.1 Thermodesulfobacteriota bacterium | reverse complement strand
ACAAGATCGTTTTTTATCAGAAACTCGCGTTCCGATGCTATTGCAGCAGTTATTGGAAGTGATACTGTTCCGATATTTCCAAGATGCCGGAAGGTGGTAAAATCTTTTTCTTCCGGAATACCTATGGATTCCAGTATGGTTTTTTGGTGAGTTGCTCCTACCTGATGGCAGATGACTTTGTCAGGCTTATTATCGGGCCACGACAGTTCTTTTTTGAAATCTTTATATGTTTCAATTCCCAAAACAACACCGTGCTGCAAAACACCGATAGAATCTGTTTCCATAACATGAAGTCCGCTTGCAGGTATGCCTGTATCCGGCCCCCAACGGCAAAGTTCATGATGCTTTGTTGCGTTTTTTATCATTCCTCCTAAAAATCGATGTCCATTATTGGCAATTGATTCATCCGTCAAAAGAACAGCAACAGCCCCTGACCCGCCTGTAAGAGTTGCAATTGTTTTCTTAAAGACTTCTATATCTTTTGTTTTAAGTAATCGGTCTATTGTAATATCAACGATTTGACGGGAAGACTCGCACGCTACCACAAGACCTGCCTTGATATGTCCCAGTTCAATAGCATTGGCAATTTGAACCATTCCATTAAGAATGCCCAGGCAGGCATTTGATACATCATAAATCTGTGCTTTACGGCTTATCCCAAGGCTGTGTGCTGTTGCACAGGCTGTTGCCGGTTCCAGGTTGTCTCTGCAAACACCTCCATAGATAAGCATGCCGATAGAATCCGGAGAAATACCGGATGCTTCTATTGCCTTTTGACCCGCTTTTATCGCACCCTCATGCATTTTAAAGCCTGGGTCCCAGAACCTGCGTTCCTGTATTCCCGTTATTGCTTCCAGTTGACCTTTTTGCAGATGAAGTTTCTCGTAAAGAGGCTCCAGCCGCATTTCCAGATCTTCCGAAGTTATCACATTCGGGGCAAGTTCATAACCAAATGAATTTATGTAAACTTTTGAGTACAGCATATGATTTATCGACAATCGTGAACGGTTTCTTAATTTTTAGGAACAAGTCTGATCCCAAAATCTTGCATCTCATAAATATATAGTCCATCAACCTTCAGAAACCCGTTTGCCTGTAAGGTTGGGATCGGTATATCCTGTATTTTTGTCACTACAGCTTCAATTTCTATTTTTTTGTTTTCCGGAACAATCTGGCCTCTATAAATCCAGATGTGCGGTTTATCAGTTATAAGCTCGAATATATGCGTTTCTGCCAGATGGCTCCAACGATCAATTGCCATGAATTTTATCAGTTGAATAAAAGACTCAATGCCGAGGGAACCAGGACATACAGGATCCTGATAAAAGTGTGCCTTGAAAAACCATTCATTTGGATCAACTTTTTTTACACCGCGAATAAATCCAAGCCCTTCAGTTCCGCCATCACGAATATAAGTCTCAATCTCGTCAATCATAAGCAATGCTTTTGACGGCATTGCCGGACAAGACGTCGGAGCGGTTTCCAAATCATAGGGAGTGAAAGGAGGAATGTTGTCAAACACATGTGAAACAGCCCTTTTAAGCTCGTCTACATCAGGTCTGTATGCTTTTTCGGCAGCATCAATTATTCCGACCTGCTGTGCCAGCGCCTTTTTTGTAAAAAATCCGAAATTTGTAGTTCCTTCATATATTAATTTGTCAGACTGCAGGATTTGTATGTCAAAGTGTTCTATTATCATATCTCCTGCTTCAGCAACCTTGGTCATGCGGGTGCGCATTTTAAGTGTCTTTGAATCAGGCAAAACCTGATGATGCAAGACAGCTTTTCCACCAAGGTTTCTGAACTTTAGGTTTTTTTTACTTTTGAGAGCAGAACCCATATAAGCTGCAAGCCATCCGCAGGGTTGCAGGGCTATTTCAAGTAGTATGCAGTATGGCATGGCAGGGATACGATTTGCTTTAAAGTACCACTCATCCGGCGGCACTTCGTACTCTGCTTCGATCCACCCGTCAGGTTTCAGTACCCATTGTTCCGGCTCAATATTAGTTATTCTGTCTATAAAAAGATACGGCGGCCTAGGAAGCCTGGCGATAATTCTTTCTTCATCAAAAACCTTATATGGCTCGCCAAATGCCTCTGAAGGTTTTCCAGTTGAAAATGCCAGAATACTGTCATACTCAAAACCGGCTTTTTTCTTCCAGGCTGATTCAATTTCTTCACGAGTTATTCCTGACATTTTCATTGACATGTCTTTAAACATGACAATTCGCCGGCCATCACCAAACATATGTGCATCCGCAATTACAAAAGGTTCGGGACCATAACCTGTTTCTTTTATTTCTACCTCGTAAACTACATGTCTGGTGTCAGGCGTTACCGGGCCTCTGCACTTCAGTATGCTTTCAACCCCGACAACCGGTTCATAGCATACACCCGGCTTGTCGGTTACCCAGCCCATGCGCTGAATAAATACTCTAAGCGTGTGTGCGCAGCATTCATACATGAGGGTTCCCGGCATAACCATGTCATCCTTGAAATGGCAGGTAAGAAACCAGTCATCAGGGTGTATATCCGCCTCAGCTCTTATCAAACCCATTCCATAGCGGCCGCCTTTTGGGTCAAGATTTAGTATCCTGTCAACAAGTTTCATCCGGCCTCCGGGGAGCTTAAGAGAATCAGCGATTTTTATACCATTAAAAAGGGCGCCAAAACATTTTTCAAGATTTCCGGATCTTAGGGCCTCAACTTTATCATCATTGTAATTTTCCACATCAACCGGAACAAGCTTTTCCCAATCAGAAGGCTTTTTACCCTGTACAGGCTCGGTATCCTCTTTTGTTAAAATTATTCCGCCTGAATTTTCAACCTCTTCTTCAGTAAAGAATCCCGCGCAACCATCAGTCATGCGTATAAGAGGTTTGTTGTTGATAAAGCCTTCAAAGCTGAAAAAGAAAAGATAAGTATCGCCCTGGCGTACAAATTTTTCGATTTCTATTTCATATCTTATGACATCTCCGGGGCACGGAAGCCCGCGGTGAAACTTTACAACCGCATCAAGAAGCCTGTAACCTCTTTCTCCCTTAACTGCAAGGTCAATACCGAGGTATGAACAGAGAAACAGGTCGGCCTGCCCGGATTCAACCGATATGCATACAGGGGCATGCCCACCGTCAAGATACCATGCACCAGGCAGGACATCATGCTCTGTTACTATACGACCAGAACCCAGCGAGCCCTTTTCGCCTGCTACGGAAATTATCCTGTCAACAAGCATGAGCGGCTCATCAGGAAGGCGTACCCGTACTTTGTAAGTATCTACTGCCGCAAACTCAGGGCCAAGTACCTTTGCTGCCGAGCCAATCGCAAACTCCATACACATATCGCGTGAAAAAGCGGAGAAGCTGTCCGGTTCTATGTCTTGTCCGAATTCCTTTATTTCTTTGCCTGCCATCATGGTTTCAAGAAGGCGGGTTTGTGTGGCGAATGTTTTTTCAATGCCTCTATTTAACTCATTTGAGAAATTTATAAAGGTTTTGTGGGCTTCTGAAACAGCGGTTACGTTTTCCGTTACAGGTCCGATCAGATCATTATATGAAAAGACTTTATCCAAATTAAGTTGTGTTTTCTGATCTTTAAGCTGTATTTCCTGATTTTCGAGCTGAGTTTGAGCATGTCTTATGTTAATTCCCAAGGGTAGAGCAGGGGAGGGCGCTTTTCCGCCAATAGTCAGGGTTAACTGTTTTTCTGTTTTTTTATTGTATGACTCTTTAATTGTTTTTTCAAATAAACCGGTTTCGTAAATTTTGTCTAAATCAACAGGCACACGTTCTGTTATCAGTGAACCTAAGAGTTTGAGAACTGTGATATAATTATCTTCTCCACGGACGCATGCGGAAACACTTAGATGAGGTTTTTTATCCAGTATGCGGCTGATCATCCTGGTGCATGAAGAATGAGGTCCCATTTCAAGGAATATGCGTATGCCGTCTTTATATGCCTGGTCAATTAAGGCGGTGAAATCAAATCCTTCAATTGCCTGTTTAAGAATTGAGGAGGCAGCACTGTCGCTTGTAAGAGCATATGAACGCCCAAGAGCGCAACTGTAAAATTTTATGTTTTCCGGAGAAGCAGTTGGAAAGATATGAAGCTCTTTATATGCGTCTGCAACAGGAACGGCTGCGTCACAGTGGACGCTGACAATGCCGTCAAGAAAAATTGCTTCACATCCAAGCATCTTGATTGATGCTTCAATATCATCTTTTTGGCCGCCGATTATGCATTCATCCGGAGTATTGATTATAAGGAGTCTTGCATAAGGGAATTTATTTGTAATGCTTTTAACATCATTTGCCGGACGATTAACTACGGCAACACACCATTTTATATCTTTATCAGGAGGGATATTCCAGGCCCGGCGGGCGGAATTACACGGGCCGGCGAGTTCTGTACTGAAAAGATCGGTCTCCCGCATTCTTTTCAGCATTTCTCCGCGATCAGACCATGCACCCAGGGCAAAAAGTCCTGCTGATTCACCAAGGCTGTACCCGATAACGGCAGATGGTTGTAATCCGAAATTCATTATTAGATTAGCAGTCACACCCCCATGTACTACCTGACCGAAAATCATATTTAAAGGATCAGATATAATTTTTTTGTAAGCCTCTTTTTCCCATCCCGGCATCCACGACGTTCTTTGAGGCACATAGCATTGTGGAACAAGCTGTGTCCTGAGTCGCTGAGTTTTTGCATCCATTTTGCGGAGAATTTCCGGCCATTGAACACCAATACCTCTTCCCATTCCAACATAATGGTTGCCTGAACCAGGAAAGACAAATGCTGTTTTGCCTGAGAGACCTATGGGATCAGGTGAATAGCTTATACCGCTCATGCCGTTCATTCTTTTGGGTGTACTTTCTGAAACCGCATTTTTTGCATCATTAATCAGATTTTCAAGATGTACAATATCAGCCGCAACGATTGATACTGCATATTTTTTTTCAGGTATTGGTTTATTCTTTAAATACCAGCTTCGGGCAGCAGCTTCTATTTTAGAGTCAAGAGCTTTGGGCTCTTTGAGTTTTTCAATATGATTGGACAGTTTTTCAAGACCTTCCATAAGAGAGGTTTTATTGTTTCCCTCAATAACAAAAAGACCGAATTCCCGGTCGCCCAGAGGCCGCTGTCTTTCTATTTTTACTTTTTCCAGTATGTGATTTTTTTGCGAATATTCAAAGCCTTCAAGAACAACATGCATGCAATTGCCGTCTGAAGTTAATGAGGCGGTACACGCCCTTCGGGGGCCGTCTTTTCTGTCTCTCAGCCAGTATTGAGGAAAAGCAGGCATATGAAATGCGCTGTCCTGCCACCTGTTATTTGCAGGCATGATAAAGTTAGTTAGAGGAGGAATTATTTCATGATAAAGGCACAGGCTGGTTTTTACTAATGATGCAAGACCTGACGCAGCACCTGTATGCCCGATATTTGCCTTTACAGATCCAATGGCGCAACTGACATTTTTATTATCAGACAGGTCTGTAAAAAAATCATTCAGAGCCTCAGATTCCAGATTATCTTCTAACAGGTCTCCGCTGCCGTGAGTTTCAAGATAACTTATTGATGATGAAGAGATGTCTGCATCTTGAAATGACCGCTTGAGTGACAGGGTATAAGCATCTTTTGAAGGAGATTCAGTATCAACTCCATCACCTGTAGCGCATCCCAAACCTTTTATTACGGAATAAATTCTGTCTCCGTCCTTGATTGCACTGTCAAGTCTTTTTAAGACAAGCGCAGCCGCGCCTTCGCCGGGCAGAGTTCCATCTGCCGACCGGTCGAACGGATGGATTTCATTGTTTTTTGAATAAGGCTTTAATTTATTTGTAGTAATAACGTTGCGCACGTCGCCGGAAAGATCAATTGCTCCAACAAGTACGGCATCCGTCTCATCCCGCTGCAATGATTTTACTCCTATTTCAAGCGCTTTAAGTCCTGATGCGCCTTCACAGGAAACAGCAAAGCTTGGGCCTCCAAAACGGAATTCCCTGGCAATCCGGCTTGCTATAATGCTCCCCAGCGCACCTATTGTCCGGGTATTTGTAAGTGCCGGGCCTGATGAGTTTTTTAAAGATTCAAGCCATATGTCGGTTTCTTTTTTATCTATATTGAGTTTTTGGCTATTGATCCATTTTTGAACCAGATTATAAAGATTCCACCTCAGATGATAATTGGTTGCTTCAAAATCAAATTCCATTCCTATGACAACACCTGTTTTCGGGCGTTTTTCTCTATCCACAAGACCCGCATCTTTCATGGCGTTTGAAGAAACTTTAAGCATTAGCAGATGTTGCACAAGTATATCAGGAATTTCATTCGGCGGCATATGAAATTCTCCAACAGTCAAAGCAAGCTTGTCCATAAAGGCGCCGTATAAAAGCTTTCCATCAAGATGTCCGGCGGCAATGTTATCGCATCCTTTCCATCTGTTTTCAGGCCTTTCTCTGATTATTGAAGAGCCTTTAAAAATGGTTTCCTTGAAATCTTTCAACGATTTTAAACAGCCGAAAGCAGCATCCATTCCAACAATGGCAACAGGGGGTTGCGGGTTGCGGGTTTCGAGTTGCGGGTTACGGGTTACGGGTTGCGGGTTGCAAGTTGCGGAATCCGAACACCATTCTTCTATAAGCAGATGACCGTTTATTCCTCCGAATCCAAATGCGCTGACTGCGGCACGAAACGGCCTTTTGTTGTTTTTTCTGATCCACTCTTCGGCTTTTGTCTGCACACGAAACGGACTGTTATTAAGGGGGCTTTTTTCCGGCGCTTTATTAAAGTTAATTGATGGAGGAAGAACTTTATGTTTTAAGGCAAGAAATGTTTTTATCATTCCGGCTGCGCCCGCGCCGGTTAAAAGATGTCCGATCATGGATTTGACTGATCCTATCGAGCATTGTTCATACGACCATCCGGATTTACCCCAGAGATTTCTCAGGCTGTGAAGCTCAGTGGTGTCTCCGACACGCGTTCCCGCACCATGACATTCAATAAGATCAATTTCGCATGGAGACCAGCCCGCGGATAAATAAGCGCTGCGCATGGCACGGACTTGACCTTCAATGTCCGGTGCGAGAAGATTGCCGCTCATGTCATTTGAGAGCCCCATACCGCGTATCAGGCCATAAATGTTGTCATTATCTCTCAGAGCATCATCAAGCCTTTTTAAAACAAGTATGCCGGCACCTTCCCCTACAACAAGCCCATCTGCTTTTTCGTCAAACGGGGCGCATCTTCCTGAAGGAGAAAGTGCGCGGAGTTGGCTGAAGCCTATTTGAGTGTAGAGACATTCAGGTCTCGATACCCCTCCAGCCAGCATGGCATCCGCGCGAAGAGAATGAAGCTCATCACAGGCAAGTTTGACTGCATAAAGAGATGATGCGCATGCAGCATCAAGAGTATAGCTTCCGCCTCCGAGCCCTAAGCCTTTAGCCAAAATAGAAGCTGGAAGGCTGGTTACTCTGCTTGTTAGGCACTGCGCCCTGGTAAGTGGTTTGCTAATGGAAAAATTACTGTTTTTGAAGAGTTTTTCTTCAAATGATTTTCCTATGATTTCTCTGGTTATTGAAGAAGAAGAATCAGTAGGCAGTGCGATTGCAGCAAGAACAGTTCCAATGCATTCTTTATTGATTGATGAAATATTGCAGTTTGATAATGCCTTTTTGCCTGTATGAAGAACCAGGTGAAAGAGAGGGTCAAGATCGTCCAGTATGTCCTTGTCGATATTGATGTCTTTGGCAATGTCATTTAAATCAGATTTGATTGATTTTAATATGTCATCATGTATAAGACAGGCGCGTTTTGAGAAGGCCTTATCCGGCGCTGGTTCAGGATTGTACATGAACTCAGGTTCAACAATCCACCTTCCTTCAGGCACTTCACAACAGGAGTCTACTTTATTGACAATGTTGTTCCAGAATATATCAATATCAGGAGCTCCGGGGAAAACACCGGCCATCCCAACCACAGCTATGGGTAATTTTTTTTCATTTTTCATGGTTTGAATGTATCACACCTGAAGTTCAAGCGTATCTGGTTTGTTTCATAAAGCGTAAGTGTTCACGGAATATTGAAATTAGAAAATAGAAATTGGAAATTCGGCCTTCATGCTTTTGTACTGTTCTTCCCAATTTTCAAGTTTCAAGCCGTGAACGGTTACCATAAAGCTAAAGCGTCACAAAAATCTATTTCTATACCTGACTAAGTGTTTTAAGGCAAGGGGCAAAAGTAGACTTGGAACCTTTTTCTCTCTGGCGGCTAATCTATCCAAAATACCTGATAACTCGGGCTGTCCGTCGAATCAGTGAACATTTTGATTGCTGCCCCGATCAATTGACCCCGGAACAATTAGAAATCTATTTTGGAGAGCTGGTTGATAGCCACTCATGGAGCACAGTCAAAGTGGATCGATTGGGTCTGCAAT
>JAYEFW010000367.1:1256-8435 GCA_034658795.1 Thermodesulfobacteriota bacterium | reverse complement strand
ATCTGACCGGGCTTTCACCGGCCAGAAAGGATCCACGGCGCTACTTGTGGACCGACGCTTTTGCTGTGTGCAACTTTTTGGATCTCTATCTTCAAACGAGTGATGACAAATACAAGAATCTCGCGTTACTGCTGGTAGATCAGGTTCATAACATACTCGGCCGCTATCGTGAGAACGACTCACGAACCGGTTGGATCAGTGGCCTTGATGAGCAGGAAGGCAAAATGCATCCTGCGAAGGGTGGTTTGAGGATCGGTAAGAATATGAACGAACGGAGCCCTTCTGATCCCTTTGACGAAAATTTGGAATGGGATCGTGATGGGCAATACTACCATTACCTAACGAAATGGATGCACGCTCTCAATCGTATGAGCCGAGTCACTACAGATACAACCAACAACACGTGGGCTATAGAGCTTGCTAAAACGGCCCACGCTAAGTTTACCTATGTTCCTTCTTCCGGAGGTCAGAAATGCATGTACTGGAAAATGAGCATAGACCTCTCCCGTCCTCTCATACAATCTATGGGACAACACGATCCTCTCGACGGATTCATCACATACACCCAACTTCAGATGTGTGTATGTGACGATTCGGAAAAATCACTGTATCCGGATCTCAACGAGGAGATCACCGACATGGCCAATATTTGTAAAGGAAAAAGCTGGGGCACAGATGACCCACTTGGCATCGGCGGTCTTTTATGTGACGCCTACAAAGTGGCGCAAATGATCGTTAGCAGTTATTTTGAACAAACTGACCTGCTGGAGACTTTGTTGGATTCTTCCCTAATGGGGCTGGAATCCTTCGTGAGAATGGATCTCTTGAAGCTTCCTGTTGATTACCGTCTTGCATTTCGTGAACTCGGACTGTCCATTGGAATGCGGGCGGTTCAAAAGCTACATGGATTAATTGAGGAAAAACCGGCCTTTTTCAAGGAGAGTCTTCCATTACGTAAGCGCATTGAGATGTTGATGCAATACACGCCGTTGATTGAAATAATTGAGAACTTTTGGCTCGAACGCACTAACAGAGAAGCAAAAAGCTGGATGGACCATCGTGATATCAATATGGTAATGTTGGCGACAAGCTTGGCGCCTGATGGATTTTTGACACTTTGAATGAGTTACGCACAACTCACAAAAAGGCGTCGCCATGACGATCAGTATAGACGAGTTAAAACAAAGCCCCTTGTACTCCGAAGAACTGGGCATCGCTCTGCGAGAGAATAAGGAGCGGGAATCCTTTAAGTGGTTCCTTGCCAGCCTGCTCTTCGGCGGGAGGATATCAGAAACCATTGCCAAGAACACCTACCGCACATTCGAGCGTTACAGTCTCCTAAGGCCACGGAAGATTCTGGACGCGGGTTGGGATTTTCTCGTTAATCCGATCATGCGCGAAGGCGGCTACGTGCGCTACGACGGGAGAAAATCGACCCAGATATTGCGTGACTGCGAAATGCTGCTCGATCAATATAACGGCAGCGTAACAACGCTGCACGACATGGCCCAAAACCGCCGAGATCTGGAAAATCTGCTGCTCTCCTTTTATGGCGTGGGGCCAGTCACCGTCAACATATTTTTGCGAGAGCTGAGGCCTTACTGGCGCAAGTCTGATCCTATTCCGCTGCCGGTCGTGACTGAAGCGGCCGCTAAGCTGGGACTGGAGATCAGCGCCTGCAATAGAAAAACAGTTGAGTTCATCCGGATCGAAGCAGGGCTGATTCGACTTAAAAGGCAATTGAACCTGGCCAGAGGGAAATCCAGTAAAAGTCCACTTTGCTGAATATTCTTTACTTTTCTTCTGATTTCTCCCATACCGCAAACAGCTTGGTGAGCGGCTTGGTGCCCGTCCGTGAGGCTTACGATCAGCGCACCATTGGCACGAACCGCACGGGAAGATCATCAACTTTTTCTATACGTCCTGATTTTTTGTGAAGGATAACCAGACGTTGCATGTAGACACCGAGGGGCAAAATCATTCGCCCACCTTCTTTTAATTGATTTACCAAGGCTTGCGGGATATCTTCCGGCGCGCAGGTTACTATAATGGCATCAAAAGGAATATGTTCCGGCCAGCCTTTATAACCATCACCAGTCAGCACCTTGACCTGCTCATACGCCTCTGTGGTCAGAGCTTTACGGGCATGATTTGCCAGTTCGGGTATGATCTCAATGCTGTAAACCTCTGCGCCCAACTCGGCAAGAATGGCGGCTTGATACCCTGATCCGGTGCCAATTTCAAGCACCTTTTCTCCGGTCTGAATATTCAGTTTTTCCGTCATATAAGCGACAATATAGGGTTGTGATATCGTCTGATCATAACCGATGGGACAGGGGTGGTCCCCATAAGGTGGAGCAGCACCGAGATGTTCTTCAGGGATGAATTTGTGACGCCGGACAGTATTCATAGCTTTTAGCGCCCGCTCATCCTCAATACCGTACACGCGCAGTTGCTGTACCATTGCGGCGCGTTTTTCCGCCCAATCGTAGTTTCCCTTTTTATCAGTCATCTGATTTTCCGAACACGAAGCTAAAAGTAGCCCGTTTAGCAACAACACGAAACCAAGGTACACCAGAGCTCTTTTCATAGCACCTCCTTTAGTACATGTATTCTTAAATACGGTAAAATATTAAAATTGGATAAGTTATCACCGCAGAGATGAACGTCCAACATCGAATAATGATTTCGCTCCACTCTTCAAATTATTTTACAATAAAGATAAATCAAGAACAACACAGGCATCCTTCATTTGCCAGTTTACACTTTTTGGGTGTCGGTTCTTGCATGGTTCTCATGCTCCGGCGTGGCAACCCATATGGTATGCATTCCCACGCTGGAGCATGGGAACGAAATATTTAACTCTGCGTTCTTTGCGTCTTGAGCGAAGCGGGCGGTGAAGCAATATAAAAAATACGTCACCGAATTAACGAATTAGAACACTTCGTTTGCAAAAAATGTGAAAGTTTAGTAAATGTAACCCATGAAATTCTGTTTTATTATAAACCCAAAATCAGGAAAGGTTCAATCCGGATCGTCGCCATCGGAGGTGATGGCACCATCAATGAGGTAGTAAATGGCATGGTAAGGGTTTTTACGCAAGATAAAGATGGGCCCGGTAATTATCCGGCATTAGTGCTTATACCTGCCGGCATGGGAAATGATACTGCAAGGGGGCTTAGGGATCTGGCCCGCCAATTCCGCTGCACAGCGGCAGGTGAGCGTTATTCTGGAGAATAGGAATAATATGAGTCCGGCCTACAGCAAATACTTGTTAGCAGCAGATGTAATCTTGTTGATACATTTCGTTTTTGTCGTTTTTGTTGTTCTTGGGTTCATATTTATCTGGATCGGATATTTTACAAAACAGAAATTCGCGAGAAATGCAAAATTTCGTATCTGTCACATCTTGGCGATGGGCATTGTTCTCTGCGAATCTTTGATTGGCATGATTTGCCCACTCACCGAATGGGAAAATAATTTGAGAGTAAGAGGGGGCCAGGATCAGGTATATGAAACCAGTTTCATGAAAGAGTGGATTCACAAAATCATG
Organism: Thermodesulfobacteriota bacterium; assembly: GCA_034658795.1. GTDB lineage: Bacteria > Desulfobacterota > Desulfobacteria > Desulfobacterales > ETH-SRB1 > B13-G4. Next base: position 4,882 of record JAYEFW010000367.1, on the reverse strand, counting down.
TTTTTTGATTTTAGTGAACTAACGTTTGTGATCGTGTATGCACTTTTTTTTGCGCTCATTTTGTTAACCTTCCGGGTGATTCCTCCGGATTTAAGAAAATCCGCAGAACATCAATCAGCAAATAAGTAACCCATTCAAGTAGCTCTTCATTCTTGACAACGTGGTATCATATTGTGCGGACATCATGCTTTGCCTTGCTTACATCTACTCCAAGTAGTAAAAGTCCACTTTGATGAATATTCTTTATGTTTTTTCTGATTTATGCCATATTTTTTTAATGTTATGAGCAATTAAACACAAAATTTGGCCTGATATTGAAGCCGAACCGGGTGGCGGAGAAAAAAGCAATGGATGAAAATTATTATTCTTTAAATGTAAAAGAAGTTTTAAAGTCATTAAAAACTACTGAAAAAGGCTTAACTAAAAAAGAATCTGAACAAAGATTAGATAAATATGGAATTAATGAGATAGAAAAGAAAAAAACGATTACGCCATTTCAAATATTTGTCAGGCAATTTACTTCATTTATTGTTGTAATTCTTTTAGCTGCTATTGTTATTTCTTTGTTAATTGGAGAAAGATTAGATGCAATTGTTATTTCAATAATAGTAGTTCTTAATGGTGTGTTTGGTTTTGTTCAGGAATATAAAGCAGAGCAGGCTATTGAAGCATTAAGAAAATTAACTGCATTAAAAGCAAAAGTTATTCGGAATGGACAGGAAATAGAGATAGATTCTAAGGAATTGGTTCCAGGCGATATAATTCTATTAGAGACTGGAAGTAAAGTTCCTGCTGATGCAAGGTTGATTCAAATTGCCGCATTTCAAGTAGATGAAGCATCGTTAACAGGCGAGTCTGTTCCATCAACAAAAATTATTGGCTCCCTTAAAGAAGGCACACAAGTGACAGATCAAGAGAATATGGTTTTTATGGGAACAATTATAACAAAAGGCCATGCAAAGGCAGTGATAACTGATACAGGTATGAATACAGAAATAGGCAAAATTGCGGAAATGGTTCAGGAGGTAAAGGAAAAGCTCACACCGTTGCAAGAAAAGTTAAAGCAGTTTGGCAAATGGCTTGGAGTTGTTACAATTGGAATTTGTGCTGTTGTTTTTGGAGTTGGTGTTTTAAGGCAATATTTAACGATAGGTTTAATTGAAACCGTTTATGCAAGCGAAATGTTTCTGGCCGCTGTTGCTTTGGCTGTAGCGGCAATTCCGGAGGGTTTGCCTGCCGTTGTCACGATTTCTTTAGCTCTTGGAGTTAAGAGGATGGCCAAAAGAAATGCTTTGATCAGGCAGCTTCCTGCAGTTGAAACCCTTGGTTGCACTAATTATATTTGCTCTGATAAGACAGGAACTTTAACAAAAAATGAAATGACTGTAAGGGAAATTTACGCCAATAATGCTCTGATTAAAGTTACTGGCGAGGGGTATGGCCCGGAAGGTAAGTTTATTCCAGCGGGCAGTGAAGTATTAGACACAAAAAATATTGAATTCTTATTAAGGATTGGTATTTTATGCAATGACTCCAGGTTGAATAATAATAACAATAATAATAAAAGATGGAAAATATTTGGAGATCCAACTGAAGGGGCATTGCTTGTTTCAGCTATCAAAGCAGGTTTTAAAAAGAGTGAGTTAGAAAAACATTTTCCAAGGATAGATGAGATTCCATTTGATTCTGAAAGAAAATGTATGACAACAATTCATAAAATCAATAGAGAAAGTGCTGCCTATGTTAAGGGAGCGCCGGATGTAATCCTGACTAAATGCAAATACATCAATATTAATGGCAAGGTAAAAAAAATAACTGGAGAAGACAAAAAAAGAATCCTGAACATTAATCAGGATATGGCTAATAAAGCCCTGAGAGTTTTAGGATTTGCATATAAACCATTAACTGGAAAATATAAGTCAACGCCGGAAGAAGTGGAGAAGGATTTAATTTTTGTTGGGTTACAGGCGATGCTTGATCCTCCAAGAGAGGAAGTTAAAGAAGCGATTGTAAAATGTAAAACCGCAGGCATTGAAATTGTTGTAATCACTGGAGATCATAAATTAACAGCAGTTGCAATAGCTAAAGAATTGGGCTTATTTAAAGAAGGTGATAAAGCATTAAGCGGAGATGAGTTAGATAACTTAAGTGATGAAAAACTGGATAGCATAATAGAAGACATAGTAATTTATGCAAGAGTGAGTCCGGAACATAAAGTGAGAATATTAAATGCTTTAAAAAAGAAAGGACATATTGTTGCCATGACTGGTGATGGTGTTAATGATGCTCCTGCTCTTAAAAAAGCTGATATTGGTGTTGCGATGGGCATTACAGGAACAGATGTTGCCAAGGAAGCTTCTGATATGGTGCTGACAGACGATAATTTTGCCACAATTGTAAGTGCAGTTGAAGAAGGAAGAGGTATTTATAACAGCATTAAACAATTTGTCCAATATACTCTTTCTTCAAATTTAGGAGAAATAGTTGTTATTTTCTTAGCGATTCTTATTGGCTGGCCCCTTCCCTTAATAGCCATTCAGATACTATGGGTGAATTTATTAACAGACGGCTTGCCGGGATTAGCATTAGGATTAGACCCCTTCAGCAAAGATATTATGAAAAAACCACCAAGAAAAAGAAAAGAAAATATAATCTCTAAAGAGGTTATTCAAAATATTTTGATAGTTGGATCTATAATAGGAATAGGAACACTTTTCATGTTTTATAGTTACGGAGTCGAAACTGACAAGGCAAGGTCAATCGCTTTTACAACGCTAATTATGTTCCAATTATTTAATGTGCTGACATACCGGGCAAAAAATTTCAAAATTAATATTGAAACAAGCGGATTTCTAATCGGTTCGGTAATTATTTCAGTATCAATGCAGCTTGCTGTACTTTATACACCATTGAATGTTGCTTTTAAAATAGTTCCTATTGGATTATTTGATTGGATTAAAATACTCTTAGTATCTTGCACATTATACATAATATTAGAATCAAGAAAAATGTTTATGAATTATCGGGAAACAAAGTCCTGACCGTGAACCTTGAACCCTAAGCTTAAGTAGTTACTATGTTTAAATGGTTTAAAAGGCAACTAGACAAAATCGGGAGCCCAACCCTGGACTGGGTTCAGGTTGAAGTAACGACCCACTGCAATGGAGCCTGCATTTATTGTCCCCATACCCTGATGAAAAACCACTGGACAGGCAAACACATGTCAATAGATCTGTTTCATAAATTGCTCCCTTTTCTCAAATATACGGATATGGTTTACCTGCAGGGGTGGGGAGAACCTCTTCTTAATAACAATATTTTTGAAATGATCCGAATTTGTAAGGATCAAAGGAAATGCGTGGGGTTTACTACAAACGGCATGCTTCTTACCGAAGATACCATTCGAAAGTTGGTTGATTTAGAGCTGGACATTATCGGTATCAGTCTCGCCGGCACCACCGCAACAACCCACAACCAGATCCGCAAAGGGACCGACTTTAATAAACTCGTTTCCAATCTTGAACTGCTGTGCAAGATAAAAGCTGAAAGAAAAACCCATGTCCCGTCGGTGCATCTCGCCTATCTCATGCTCAGATCCAATTTCCATGAACTCAATGAGATTCTTT
>JAYEFW010000367.1:0-1156 GCA_034658795.1 Thermodesulfobacteriota bacterium | reverse complement strand
AACATCACAAAGATCCCGAATGTCCGCGAGGCGCAAAATTCATCGTGTTTTCCATGTGAATTTCCGCCTCGAAGAACTCCTCTATCTCGGTGTAATACAACGCACTGGCATCAATGTAATTTTCATCAATAAAACAAATAATGGGCGCCACCGCCGGCGTTTTTTCAACCCAGGGGGCTGCAATGAACATAAATGCCCAGATAATAAATATGCACAGAAACAGGCGAGCCCATCGTCCGCCCTTCCCAACTTCCTTTTGACTTATTGCAGTTTCCATGGTTAAATCCGTGCTGTGATCTCCGGAAAGACCAGATAAAACATTATGTATGCCATTAGAAGCGTGAGCATCAGATTAAATGACTGGCCGCACACATAGAGAATAAAAGGTTTGCCTCCCTTGAAATATTTTTTCAGTTCACGAAAATTGGTGGCTAATCCTATGCTGACAAAAGCCAGACAGAAGAACCATCCCCTGAAAATCTTCGACAGCCCCCTGATAGCTCCATGGTCTATTAAAGCATGGGATACATCACTGCCAAGGTACTCATACACTACAGAGAAAACAACAGACGCGGTGATAAATCCTAATACGAACTTGGGGAAGCGGTGCCAGATTTCCATAGCACTTACTTTCTGGCCAGGGACGCAGTCAACCCGAGCGCACCAGTAAACAGCAACGCCAAAGGCGATTACTCCGATCAGGACATTCTGGATCATCTTTATGGTGGCAGCCACATAAAGTGCCCGTTGGCTCAAAAAGGCTCCGGCAGCAGCCACAGCGCCGGTGGAATCAATAGTTCCGCCCATCCACGCCCCTCCCAAAATATAGGGTATCCCCACCAGCTTAATGACAGCGGGCATAGCAATCATCATAATGGAGGTAAAAACCAGAGAAAATCCGACTGCAAGGGTCAGCTCCTCCTTCTTGGCTCGACATGCGGCGGCAGTGGCTATGGCTGCCGAGACGCCACACACGGACATGTCTGCCGAGATGGTCATATTGAGCGTTTTAGACGGCATCTTGACGATCTTCTGTCCAAATATATAGGTGGAGATGAGCACAGTGGGGGTAACCACCCATGCCACGAAGATCCCCGGGACACCGATTAAGAGTATTTTCCCAAACAGTATTTCAGCGCCCAATAGCACGAGCCCT
>JAYEFW010000366.1:0-8441 GCA_034658795.1 Thermodesulfobacteriota bacterium | reverse complement strand
GTTCAGGGGGTGAAAAAACGTTTAATAGCTCTTGCGCGGCACGTCGAAATTCATGTATTGACAGCAGACACTTTTGGAGGGGTCGAGAAAAAGCTCTCAGATATTCCATGCAAGATACATGTCTTGTCGGTTGAGGCTCAGGATAAAGCCAAAATGGAATATGTAGATAGACTGGGCGCGGACAGGGCTATATGCATTGGAAACGGCCGCAACGATGTTATGATGATAGAAAAGGCGGCTCTTGGCATAGCGGTTGTGCAGAATGAAGGCGCGGCTGCCTCCGCTGTTTTGTCTGCAGACGTTGTGGTAACCGACATATTGTTTGCGCTTGACCTTATCAGCAACCAGATGCGTCTAACTGCGACGCTACGCTCATAAAAAGTTTTTTCAATAAAGGGAATAAAAAATGGTAGAAGAGAAAGCAAAGAAACTTCGCCTTACCGAGACAGTTGCAGGATCGGGCTGAGCCTCGAAATTACCTCCAGGGGACCTGGAGAGGGCGCTTTGCGGGATGGAATTTCCGACTGATCCAAATCTTATCATAGGTATGGATAGTATGGACGACGCAGGAGTTTATAAAATTACGGATGATATCGCAATTATTCAGACCGTGGATTTTTTCACACCGATTGTAGATGATCCGTACCGGTTTGGACAGATAGCCGCTGCCAATGCCTTAAGCGATGTTTATGCAATGGGAGGAGTTCCCAAAACGGCCATGAACCTGGTTGCATTTCCGATAAAAGAGATGGATATTTCCATCCTCCGTAAAATCATACAGGGCGGCCTGGACAAGATGAAGGAGGCGGATATAGTTCTGGTAGGAGGACACAGCGTGGAGGACAAAGAGTTGAAATACGGTTTGTCCGTCACCGGTTTTGTTCATCCTGATCGGATCCTCACAAAGAAAAATCTTAAGGTTGGAGATCGTCTGATACTGACAAAGCCGCTTGGCACCGGTATTATTAACACAGCCATTAAAGCGGGGCTTGCTTCCGGGGAAGCCATAGAATTTGTTACACATCTTATGGCTACACTTAACAGGGATGCGGCTCAAGTAATGGAAGGCTTTCCTGTTCACGCCTGCACCGATATTACCGGTTTTGGCCTGATAGGTCATGTTGCTGAAATGGTTGTCGATTCCGATTTTGGAATCGGTCTTTGGTCTGAAAAAATACCGATAATTTCTGAAGCCGTTGATTATGCGGCAATGGGGCTTGTGCCTGCCGGAGCTTATAAGAACAGGGAGTTCCGTGAAAAAATGGTAGATATTTCGTCTTCTGTGGATCGTTCCATTCAGGATATTCTATTTGACCCCCAGACATCCGGAGGCCTGCTGATATGTGTTGACAGCAAAAGCGCAAACGATCTTCTCATCAGACTAAAAAATAAAGGTATGGACGCAGCTATTATAGGAGAAGTTTTATCTGAACCAAAGGGAAGAATAGTTGTTAGATAGAACTGTAGCCGTGAACCGTAAATAAACATATGTTTTTAATAATCGGCATATCTCCAAAAACAATAACAATAGATAATAATCCAAGGATATGTCCTTTTTGCGGACTTGCCCAGGCATATTATAAAAGAGTGGATCACTATTTTAATCTGTTTTTTATTCCTTTATTCAGGGTCAAAAAAGGCGAACCTTTTATTATGTGCGAAAGATGTGAAAAAAATGTAAGTGATTATGGAAAAGACTATAATTCTTTGTCGGGCGGACAGGATATTAAGTGCAAAAACTGCGGGAAAACCTTAAATAAAGATTTCAAATACTGCCCTTTTTGCGGTAAACATATTAAGTAACTACTCAGGTTCAAAGTTCTAGGGTTCACGGTTCAAGATTAGAAAGCGATGAAGAGATCAAGACAACCAACCGTGAACGGTTGCGAATTATGAGCAAATCTATTTCTAATAGTTTCGAGCGCCATGTAGTCCTGGTATCCCCTGAAGTACACTGGAACACCGGCAACATAGGCCGCACCTGTCTTGGTGCAAATGCATTTCTTCATCTTATCAAGCCACTTGGATTCTCTCTTGAAAGCAAACAGGTTAAAAGAGCCGGTCTTGATTACTGGCCCAGAGTAAAACTTTCTGTATGGGATAATTTTAAAGACTTTAATAATAAGATGAAACCTCTTAAAGAAGATGTTGTTTTGTTTACAAAGAACGGGGATAAGTCATTCTGGTCAATACCATTTTCGGAAAGGCTTTTTCTTATCTTTGGTTCTGAAACAAAAGGACTACCCCAATCAATCCTGACTATGTATAAAGACGCCACCTACCACATTCCCATATCAAACGAAATAAGGTCTCTGAACCTTTCCACCGCAGTTGGAATAGCGCTGTATGAAAGTCTTCGCATCAAGGCGCTTTAGATTTCGACAACCCCTGAAGCCTGAGCAGGTATTGGCCGTCGGGAAATATAAAAGGAACGGAGAAAAACAAATTGACTGGCAATCAAGCATAGGGTATACTCCAAACTTAAAAAAGTATACCTTGGGAGGTAACAGAATTGTCTAAAGTAACTGCTAAATATCAAGTCACAATACCTGTAAAGGTTAGAAAGGAAATGGGTATCGTTCCTGGAACTGAAGTCGATATCACAAAAAAAGGGCAAAAATATGTTCTTATTGTTAACCCAATTGAAACGATTAGGAAAAAGTGGCAAGGAAGGTTTAAGGGTAGGCCAACAACAATGGAATATATGGATGAAATTAGGGGTAAAGTAAATTGAGAGTCTGTGTAGACACGACTATCCTGCTTGATATTTTGAAAGATGAATTCAGAAGCTTTCAGGACAAGCTGTACGCTGCTCTCGCAAGAAAAGAGAATCTGGTTGCGCCCCCGGTAGTATTCGCGGAACTTATGCCCCAATTTAAAGAAAATACCAAGCTATTGGGCAAGTTTTTAGAGGAACACAAAATTGCTATAGAACCGCTTGGCGTTGATTCCGCTATTGCAGCAGCACAAGCATGGATGAGATATTTGAAACGAAAAACAAAAGTAAAATGTCCTCAATGCGGTCGGAAGCTGAATCTCAAAGAGCATTTTTTGTCGGATTTTTATATCGGAGGTTTCGCTTCGACAAAGTGCAGTGCCATTCTTACCAGAGACAGAGGTATATATACTAAGTATTTCCCCGCGTTGGTTGGGTATAAAGGTTGTCTCAAGGCATCATCCCGCTAATTGCTTCATCAAGTTTAGTAGTTGAACGAAAGCCACCCCGAAAGCCAAACACCACAATTACTCGTTAAAAGTTTAACAGTAAACTTATAAACTAATGTACGTCCCGAACGCCAGTAAACTTATAAACTAATGTACGTCCCGAACGCCACATTCCCATATCAAATGGAATAAGGTCTCTGAACCTTTCCACCGCAGTTGGAATAGCGCTATATGAAAGTTTTTGCCAAGTTTGATTCTTGTCTTCTGAAAGCCTTTCCTGTATAAAACCTAAATTAGTGTTTGTCCGAAAAGTATTTTTTCCAATACCGGCAATAGTTTTAGCTAAAGGCTAACGGCTAACGGCTAATAGCTTTAATATGAGAATAGCATCCAACTGACTATAATTTCAGGTGTGGAGTCTGCCCATGCAGAAAACAATGAATCAGGAATTAAACGTTGTTGTTATGCCAACTGGTTACCTTCAGTTGGAATGGACGGATGCGCAAAATGACATAAGCAAGAGCAGCAGGGTGTTACAAAAAGAGATATACAAACATTTCTTCGCAGACACGGATTCATGGCTTTTGTTCCTGGGGTTTTGTGATCATCGGGTCCAGCTTTCCCCCTCTCTTAAATACTGGCGGAATTTTACAGGGGCTTTTGCCAGGAAATTGAGCCAGACACCTGACCTGGAAATCCTGCGCCATAAAGCAAAGGTTTTAATAGAACAAGATGATTTAAGGATGCATTTAGAACGTGTCCCGATGATGACCGGTTCGGAATACTTAAGCACGGAATTGCTTGAGGATGTATGGGAAAGATTAAACAGCGCATTTACCCTTGCGATCAAATCCTTTGACGGAAGCGTTGAAGATTTTATCGGGGCATACAGCCCTGATGTGCATCTTGTAGGAAGGGTTTTTTTTCATCTTGTAGAAAACAACAAAAGCGACGATTATCCATTTGCTTTTATGGCAACCTATTCCACCAGGCTAAACAAACAGGGACGTTCCAAACACCTTCCGCTTAAATACGCATTGCAGGAATATGAAAATGATGAACTCCTGGAACTTCTTGCAACAGTGCATATAGCCGCAAGAAAGAGTCCGCTGATTGCAGATCTTCTTGAGACCGGAGAACTGTTTCACCCTCTTGCCTGGACAGCAAAAGATGCATTTTCTTTTCTAAAAGAAATCCTTGTTTATGAAGAATCAGGCATTTTGTGCAGAATTCCAAACTGGTGGAAAGGGAACAGGTCAAGCCTGAGACTGAATCTTAGCGTTGGCGATTCCAGACCATCTTTTGTGGGTATGGATGCAATCTTGAATTTCAATGCGCAGTTATTTTTAGGGGACACGCAGATTTCAGAAAAAGAGGCAAGACGATTATTGGATGAATCAGAAGGGCTCGCCTTCATAAAGAATAAGTGGGTGGCGGTGGATCAGGAAAAACTGAAGCAGACCCTGGATGCCTATGAAAAAGCAAAAACGATGATGCATGATGATGGATTGAGTCTGAGGGATGCCCTCAGGATGCAGCTTATGCCTGAAAAGTTTCTGGGCATTGACACGCAGGAAATAGATAACGATATTTCAAACGGAAAATGGTTGGAATCAATCACCAGAAAACTGCGCGATCCTTCTCTAATCACTTCGGTAATGCCCGGCAAAGGATTTAAGGCAAAGCTGAGAAAATATCAAAAAGGGGGATTAAACTGGCTCTATTTCCTGCATTCACTTCAGTTCGGGGCCTGCCTGGCAGATGATATGGGTCTTGGCAAAACCGTTCAGGTGCTTGCGTTTTTAAATAAAATAATAAACGATGTTAAGGCATCAGGAAAACCGGATAAGGCCAGTCTTTTAATAGTTCCGGCCTCTCTTATTTCCAATTGGGACAATGAGATTAAGCGATTTTCCCCTGAAATTAAATTCCATATTGCGCATTCAGGAGCGGGCCTGAAGAAAGACAACGCTCCAAAGGACAAAAAAACATTAGATGCATTCGATCTTGTTATAACAACATATGCCTTGATTCAAAGGCATGAATGGCTGCAATCCTATTCTTGGAACTACATTATCCTGGATGAGGCGCAGGCCATTAAAAATCCGGGGACAAAACAGGCCAGGGCGATAAAAAATCTCACCTCTTGCAACAGGATCGTAATGACAGGGACTCCTATTGAGAATCGTCTGACAGACCTCTGGTCATTATTTGATTTTTTAAATCCGGGACTGCTCGGCAATCCCAGGGAGTTCAAGCAATTTTCAAAAAGCCTGAAAGATGACAATTCCGGCTATTCAAGATTGCGCAAACTCATCGGTCCGTATATTTTAAGGCGTTTAAAGACAGACAAGTCAGTTATTTCCGATCTCCCTGAAAAGGTTGAAATGAAAACATATGCGCCTTTAAGTAAAAAACAGGTTCTTTTATATAAAAATATAGTTGAAGAAATAAAGCAAATAATCGCCGAAACAGAGGGTATCCAGAGAAAAGGGCTAATTCTTTCTTCACTTATGAAGTTCAAGCAGATCTGCAATCACCCTGATCAATATCTCGGAACCGGAGGATTTGAAGAAAAAGAAAGCGGCAAATTCTTAAGACTTCGTGAAATCTGCGAAACAATATATGACAAAAGAGAAAAAGTCCTGATTTTTACCCAGTTCAAGGAAATAACAGAGCCGCTTTGCGATTTTCTGGAAAACATCTTTAAACGAAAAGGGCTGATTTTGCACGGAAGTGTGGCAGTAAGCAAAAGAAAGAAAATTGTTGAACAATTCCAGAGTCAAAGCTATGTTCCATTTATGGTGTTGTCCTTAAAGGCCGGCGGTGTGGGCTTAAACCTGACAGAAGCAAACCATGTGATTCATTTTGACCGCTGGTGGAATCCTGCTGTGGAAAACCAGGCAACCGACCGTGTATTCAGAATCGGTCAAAAAAAGAATGTTATTGTACACAAGTTTTTGACCAAAGGCACTGTGGAAGAAAGAATTGACATGATGCTGGAAGAAAAATCAAGGTTGTCACAGGACGTTATTGCCGGCACCAGTGGTGGCTGGATAACCGAAATGAAAGATAATGAGTTAATAGATCTCTTTAGATTGACGTTGTAAGAGTCTGTTTGAAAACTTTCAAACAGGTTCCAAAAGAACAGGAGATAGTTATGGGCTATTGGGGAGGATGTTATCCGCGTTATGTATCTGTTGCAGAGAAGAAAGCAAAAGCAGCCAAAAAGCTGAAGCAGCTTAAAAAGAAAAATCCCGGCATTAAACCGGTTGTCATTGAAGGAAAAGCTATTGCCCTGTCGTGGTGGGGCAAATCATGGAACCAAAACCTTGAACGGTATGCAGACTACAGCAATCGAATCGGCCGGGGGCGAAGTTATCTGCGTCATGGAGCAGTGCTGGATCTTCAGATAGATTCAGGAAAGGTCGAAGCCCTGGTTCAGGGGACAAGAGCAAAGCCATATTCTGTGAGTGTTAAAATAAAGGCGATTGACGAAAAGATCTGGCAGGAAATCAAGACCGCTTGCGGGGGCAAATTGGATTCTTTGCAGGAGCTTTTGGAAGGAAAATTTCCTAAAGCATTAAGTAATATCTTTATGGAACAGGGCACGGGCCTGTTTCCATCGCCAAAAGACATAGAATTTTCTTGCAGTTGTCCTGACTGGGCATATATGTGCAAGCATGTGGCTGCCACTCTGTATGGCATAGGCGCAAGGCTTGATGAAGACCCAATTCTGTTTTTCAAGCTCAGAAAAGTCAGGATGAAGGATCTGGTAACCGAGGCCGTGGAAGACAAGACCCGCAAGCTGCTCGAAAAGGCCAAAAAGAAAACAAAAAGGGTCATTGCAGAATCAGATCTGGAGGATGTGTTTGGCATTGACATGGAAGAACCGGTTGTTCCCATTAAAAAGAGCGCTAAAGTTACAAAAAAATCAATGAAGAAGAAAAAGCCGTTAAGCCCTGAGCCTGAGAAAGCTAAAGCCAAATCCGCAACTGGCAAATCCGGGAAGAAAACCGCTGCAAAGCAGGCCGCGCCCAGGAAAAAAGCTGAATCTCCATTTGACATACTTGTCGGAATTATCAGGAGCAGCAAAAAAGGCGTAACTGTCGCTCTTATTAGAGAAAAGACAGGGTTTGATGACAAACAGATACGAAATTGTATTTTTAGAGCTAAGAAACAGGGCAAGATCAAGAACCTGAAAAGAGGAGTTTATGTATCTTCTTAGGGCTCTGTAAATTCTACCAAATTATTTTTGACCGAGCCCTAATACCATTCATCATCATCTATTCCGGCTTTTTTTAAGTTTTCGCTTGCTCTGGTATAGAAACCAGGGTTAATCTCTATCGCTTTTTCAAAACAGGTAATTGCTTTTTCAAACTTTCCTTCTTCTAAATAAATACATCCCAGGTTATTATAAGCCTGCGCCTCATTTCCTCCTTTTCTGAAAGCCTCCAATGCTTCCCGGTATCTCCCCTGTTTAGATAAAGCCATGCCCAGGTTGTTATAAGTTTTGCTTTTGGAATATTTTGTTTCTAATGCCTTGTTAAATGCATTGATTGCTTTTTCGTAATCTCCCGCCAGAGACCAGGATACACCCAGATTGTTGTACAAAAATCCTTCGTCAGGCTTCAGACTGATTGCTTTGTTATATTTATGAATGGCCTTATGATATTTTTCTTTGTAATCATAGATAATTCCCAAAAAATTATAAACCTTCCAAAGCCCTGGATCCAGTTCGATGGCTTTTTGGTAATTCTTTTTTGCTTCGTCATATTTTTTCATTTGAAAAAATGCCTGCCCCATGCCCTTGTAAGCTAAAGCATGCCCGGGTTCTTCCTCAATGACCTTTTGAAATTCCTTAATGGCGTCTTGATTTAATCCCCCGATAACAAACAACAGACCTTTTTTGTAAACGACCCCGATATTGTCCGGGTTGAGTTGCAAAGATTTTTCGTATTGCACTAAAGCCCTGGGGAGATTACCTCTGCTTAACAAAGCATCCCCGGATTTTTCAAGTTCATCGCTTGTCATGTCAGGCTCATCGCTTGTCATGTCAGGCAAAGTTTTTGTATCTGCGGATTTGTGAAGATTTTTGTATTTGTCCCGTATCTGAAAATCTTGCTTCTGTGAGGCGCAACCCGATAAAATGCCCGCTATTACTCCTATGCTTACTATCAAAAAAAATATTTTGATGCGTATTGTTTTCATTCGTCAATCTTTTTTGTGTTTATGATCAGACATAACCATCTTATGACCGAACAAAGTATAACAGT
>JAYEFW010000365.1:6987-8473 GCA_034658795.1 Thermodesulfobacteriota bacterium | reverse complement strand
ATTGAAAACGCTAATCAAATAATTGTGCTGAACAAAGGCCGTGTTTGTGAGCAGGGCACCTTTCAGGATTTATTGAAACTCGACGGATACTTTGCCAGACTTTATAAGCTGCAATACAAGAGAAAATCATCTTTTATGTAATAGGTCAGGAGCATATGGGCTACAGAATTCTTGATATTGACGTTACACAAACACTTTCTTCCTTTTCGTTTTTAAGTCATGAAAAAGGGGTTGCTGTAATCCTGCGAAAAAAAGGAAAGCCAATTGCATTCTGGATGGAACCTACTCCAAAAAATCAGTTTATTTCACAAGGTGATCTTGCAAAAAAAATTGTCGACAGAGCAGGTAAAAAGCTGATTGCAGAAAGTATACAGGACGAGCTCCTGACGGAAAAAAAGTCGGCAGTTTTTCCCTTACTTACAATAGCTGTTTGCACAAAGGACCGAACCAGTCAGCTGGAACGATGCCTCAATTCAGTTAGATCACTTGCTCCGGACGTCTCCGGTGTCCCTGTATCTGTGGAAATCATTGTGGTCGACAATGCACCGGCTGACGATATGACGGAGAAGCTGGTTGCCACATTTCCTGATGTACGATATGTGTACGAGAAGAGACCGGGGCTGAACTTTGCGCGCAACCGGGCACTGAAAGAAGCAGAGGGTTATTTACTGGCATTTCTTGATGACGATGTGACCGTTGATCCATTATGGCTTGGGGGCCTGATGGAAGCCTGGGCTGAGAATCGAGGCGCCGGTGCATTTACAGGATTGGTTCTTCCCTATGAGTTATCCACTAAGGCCCAGATTTTGTTTGAAAAGCGAGGGGGGTGGAGAAAAAGCTTTAACAGAATTGTTTATGGGCAAACTCTTCAAGGGAACTCACTGTATCCTTGCGGAGCAGGCATGTTCGGCACCGGTGCGAATATGGCTTTCAGAAGAGATGTGCTCCTGCAAATAGGAGGATTTGATGAGGCACTTGATACGGGTCAACCGCTGCCCGGAGGAGGTGATCTTGATATTTTTTATCGGGTGATCATGTCAGGTCATATGCTTGTATATGATCCAAAATATATGGTTTTTCATGAACATCGAAGGACTCTTCAGGCCCTTCGCCGGCAATACAGAAGCTGGGGGCTCTGCTTAATGACTTTTATTGAAAAGTCTTCAAAAAAAGATCCTTCACAAAGTATAAAATTTCGCATCCTCAAACGGCAGTGGTTTAAATCCCAGGTCAGTCACCTTATCAAAAGCCTGAGAGGCCGTTATGTACTTCCGCCCGACATGGTCGCGGCCGAATTATGGGGAGGAATTGTCGGCTTGCTGGGAGAGTATTCCCGCTCGCAAAAACGTATTGAGAAAATTAACACTGAGACGCACCATAACAGTCTGAGACATATTACATGAATTCATTTAAACCATGGCGAATCCTGCATCTGGATCTTAATCAGGGCATTCCGGAATTATCTGCTATCTCTGGTATTCAGGGG
>JAYEFW010000365.1:0-6887 GCA_034658795.1 Thermodesulfobacteriota bacterium | reverse complement strand
TTAACACTGAGACGCACCATAACAGTCTGAGACATATTACATGAATTCATTTAAACCATGGCGAATCCTGCATCTGGATCTTAATCAGGGCATTCCGGAATTATCTGCTATCTCTGGTATTCAGGGGATCTATGTTATCTTTTGGTGGCATCACATTCCTCTTGGTGAAATGAAAATTCTGAATGCCGATTTGCCGCTGAATGCCTCTCAGGTGACACAGCTGGCGATAAAATCAATTGTACCGGCAGTAGGCAGTTACCTTATTAAGGGGAGAAGTAAAGCACCCTATAAGGGAATTCCGGGGAACCAGTCACATGCAGGCCTTGCTGATCTGAGTTCTTTGATGGAGATAACCTTACCACTGAAGAGGCTGAAGGAAAAACATGTAATAGAGGAGCCTCCTGATATTCCCACGTCAGTGGTGATTTGCACACGAGACCGTCCTGAATTTCTGAAGCGCTGCTTGTGTTCACTTTCTTCGTTAACAAGAAAGCCAATGGAAATTCTGGTAGTAGATAATGCTCCGACATCTGATGAGACACATTGTATCGTAAGTTCCATGACTGGCGTTCGGTATATTTTAGAGCCTCGACCAGGACTTGATATTGCACGCAATACAGGTGTTTTGTATTCATCCGGTGACATTGTTGCTTTTCTCGATGATGATGTGGCTGTTCATCCTCATTGGCTTGAGGCATTGCACAGAGCCTTTCAGACCCAGGAGGGAATGGCTGTGACCGGACTTGTTTTACCGGCTGAACTGGAAACAGAAGCGCAATATATTTTTGAAACCCACTGGAGTTTTAAGCGAGGATATTCTGCGAAGGTATTCGACACAAACTACTTTCGTGAGACCCGGCATCAAGGAACTCCTGTCTGGAAAATCGGAGCTGGCGCGAACATGGCTTTCAGACGGGAGGTCTTTGCACTGGTGGGATTATTTGATGAGCGGCTTGATGTGGGTGCTGCCGGCTGCAGCGGTGACTCTGAGTTCTGGTACCGTATTCTTGCTGAAGGCTTCTCCTGCCTTTATGATCCTACTGCGGTTGTGTATCATTACCACAGAAGGGATTATGACGGCTTTAAACGTCAGATTTTTTACTATATGCGCGGCCATGTGAGCGCACTTCTTATACAGTTTGAAAAATATAAACACTGGGGCAACCTTCGCCGTCTTCTGCTCAGCTTGCCCCGGTACTATATGAGACTTATTCGTAACGGAATCATCAGGCGATCGGGGACAAGGCTGAGCACAGTTGTTCTGGAAATTGCAGGATGCCTGTCAGGAGTGAAGTTTTACCTGCTCAACAGACGAGGCCGTAAAGAGTTATATAAGACGGCCCTGGTCCCTTATCTTAAGGGTGTTCAAACTGATATGACCTGTCTAAAATTCGAGAACAGGGGACAACTGGACACCCCTTTGGTCTCTGTTATCATTCCATGCTTTAATCAGGCCGAATTTCTCGGTGAAGCAATACAAAACGTAATGCAGCAAACGTACCGAAATTTTGAAATCATAGTAGTGGATGATGGTTCTTCAGACAATACCAGGGAGGTTGCCTCTGGTTTTTCTGCTGTCCGATATATCAGACATCATAACCGGGGTCTTTCCGGAGCGCGCAATACAGGCATATGGGCAAGCAAAGGTTGTTATCTTGTCTTTCTTGATGCTGATGACCGGCTGTTACCACAAGCCCTTGAAAGCGGTTTAGACTGTTTTCGTTCACACCGGGAGTGTGCTTTTGTTTTTGGCCAGCATTGGTACTTGAAATCTGATGGGACATTTTTTGAGGAAATGCACACTTTACCGTCTGACCATAATCTTTTTCTCGCACGGCTGCGGGAGGACAAAGATCACTACCGTTCTCTTTTATACGGAAACTACATCGGCATGCATGCTTCTATAATGTACCGGCGGGATATTTTTCAGTATTTCAAGGGATTTGATCCATCTCTGAATGCCGCCGAGGATTATGAGCTCTACCTCAGGATTACAAGAAATTATCCTGTTTACTTCCATAAGGCAGTGGTTGCGGAATATCGCTTGCACAGTACGAATATCACGAAAAATACTGAATTGATGCTGCGGTCGGTAATGACGGTTTTGCGGTCACAAAGAAAGTATGTAAAAGATGATAAGAATTATATGGAAGCATACCGGGCTGGAATAAATTTCTGGATCGAGCATTATGGCTATGATCTGATTCAGCTAGTGAAAACTCAATTGTCCATGGGCGGTAAAAGAATCCGGGCATTGCGTGGGATTGTTACTTTGATTATATATGCACCCAGATGGTCTTCCTTCTATGCTATTAAATACGTGAAGCGATGTATTAAGAGAACACTCAAGTCACTGTGTTCAATCTCTACCCCTGCTTTTTTGAAAAAAAATGATGAATTATCTCAAGATACGCCGCCTCCAGGCCATGTGCAGTTTGGAGACCTGCGCCGCTTAACTCCGGCTGGGGATAAATCATCAGGAAGGCAGGGGAATGCTATTTATTACTACTATACGGAACGATTCCTTGGAAATAACGCGAATAGGATACAGGGTTTAGTACTTGAAGCTGGAGGCTATCGATATGCTGAACGATATGGAAGAAATAATGTTTCTAAAACGGATGTGCTCCTCTTGAAAGGCTTCTCTATTCCCGATGGCGAAAATATTGTCACCCTGGACGACGCTGATAGCATACCTTCGCATACTTATGACTGCATCATTCTTCCTCAAATATTACAGTATACATATGACATAAAAGCCTCTCTTATTACGCTCTATCGCATACTTAAGCAGGGCGGCGTCTTGTTGGCAACTGTCCCGGGCATCAGCAGGAACATTAAAGAGGGCCATGATACTAATCGATTCTGGTCTTTTACAACTCTTTCTGCACATAGATTGTGTGAAGAGGTATTCCCTACTTCGCACATATCGGTCAGGTCCTATGGAAACGTTATGACTGCCGCTGCTCTTATGCATGGAATGATGGCAAGAGAATTAAAACCAGGGCAATTGAATTTTAATGATCCCCTTTACCAGGTAGTTGTTACAATTCGCGCTGTGAAACCATGATGAAAGACGAAGGTGCTTATTGAAGGCTTTAATAGCAGGATGGTTTAGCTTTAAGGAAGGGCACGCTACGGCCGGTGATATACTTGCGCGAGACCTTGCCTGCCAGTGGATCGAACGCATTGGATGGACATACGATGTTGCTGTTGCTCCACCATTTACCGGCGGTGTTGACTGGCGTTCTGTTGATCCCCTGTCCTATTCCCATGTCCTGTTCGTGTGTGGTCCTTTCGAAAAGAAGCCTTTGGAATCTGAGTTTCTGAAACGGTTCACTAAATGCCGGCTTATCGGTCTTAATCTGTCGATGTTTGAGCCGCTTCATGCGTGGAATCCCTTTGACCTCCTTCTTGAGCGGGACAGTTCTGGCCATGCAGCCCCGGACATTGTGTTCAATTCACGTCAGGCATTAGTGCCTGTAGTTGGTGTATGTCTGGTAGAAAACTATGAAAAAGCCCTGGTGGATAATGCAAATGATTCAATTCAGCGTCTGATTGCCTCAAGAAAGATTGCGACAGTATACATAGATACACGTTTGGACATGAACAGTACACACCTTCATAGCCCTGCTGCGATAGAGTCGCTCATAGCGCGTATGGATATGATGGTGACCACCCGATTGCACGGCACAGTTCTGGCTCTGAAAAATGGCGTTCCTGTCATTGCCATTGACCCTGTTGCGGGTGGCCATAAGATAAAATGTCAGGCAGATCTGATTGGCTGGCCGGTTGTTTTTACGGCCGATTCTCTAACTGATCACGCGCTGCAGGATGCATTTGACTACTGCCTGACCGAGGAGGCACGGGAAAAGACAAAGGAGTGCCTTGATCGGGCTGCTGCCATGGTCAGGGAAGTCCAGGATAGATTTACTACCGATTTGATTGATTTAGTCAAGCTTGAGAAAAACTATCTCAATCGCACTGCCAATGAAGATAATAAGGATCTCGACTCCTGCAGTGCTGTAGATGTTACATGTAGCAAAGATGGGCATCATAAATCAGGGCGATTCTTAAAGCCTATGACAGAAATATGTCATATGGCCTGCAGACGGATACTTCCGTCATACATATTTCAGCGATCCGGAGTTTTGTCCTTCGGGAACCTGAAACGTACAACCCCTGTAAGCCATCAATTCGGTTATGACAGGGGGAGTCCCATAGACCGCTACTATATTGAATCGTTTCTTGAGAGCAATGCCGGTGATATCCGGGGACATGTACTTGAAATCGGTGATGATGCATACACAAGGAAGTTCGGCAGAGAAAACGTAATTAAACGGAATGTACTTAATATCTCAGCAGATAGTCCCGGGAGTACCGTCGTCGGGGATCTGACACAGGCGGATTATATTCCCTCGGAGAGTTTTGACTGTATCATTCTGACGCAAACGCTTCATCTCATATATGACTTCCGTGCAGCACTTCAGACGATTTGTCGCATTCTGAAACCAGAGGGCGTTGTGCTGGCCACATTTCCTGGAATCAGTCAGATCAGTAATGACCAATGGGGTTCGTACTGGTGCTGGAGTTTTACTGCTCTGTCAGCTCAAAGGATGTTTGAGGAAGTGTTTCCGGAGGAAAATATTTTTGTTCAGACTTTCGGAAATGTACTGACTGCAACTGCATTTTTGTATGGACTGGCTGTGCAGGAACTGCAGCAGGACGAACTGGAGTACAATGATACCGATTATGAGGTGTTAATTACTGTCAAAGCAGTGAAATAAGAGTTGAGGTAATGAAGAAAACGCTTACCAGTAAGTTAAGGCATATACTGCAGTCACTGAAAAAACGATTTGTGCCGGTTTCACTCATACTGATGTATCATCGTGTTGCTGATATAAAGACAGATCCTTGGCAGCTCAGTGTAAGCCCGCAGCACTTTTCAGAGCATCTGGAAGTTCTGCAGAAAATGGCCTGCTCCCAGCGGCTGGATCATTTGGCTCACGCTCTTCAGCAGGGCAAAATTCCAAGGCGGTCTGTAGTTATAACGTTTGATGATGGGTATGCAGATAATCTCAGCACAGCAAAACCCTTATTAGAGCGCTTTCACATACCTGCTACATTCTTTCTTTCGACTGGATGCATTGAAGGGCACCGGGAATTCTGGTGGGACGAACTCGAACGGCTTATACTGCAGCCTCTCATACTGCCTGACAAACTGCAACTAAGCATCAGAGGTAAGCTGTATGAGTGGGATCTGGACGGTGAGGTAACACTTAATGATGACCGTATGCGGAAGAACATTTCCTGGAGGGCATGGGAAGAGGCGCCGGGCATCCGCCATGAAATCTATTATTTACTATGGCAACTGCTGAAACCACTGGAAGACAATGAGCGGCAGCATTTACTGGATCAAATGCTGCAGTGGGTTGGAACTCAGTCGCTTATACGATCGACTCACAGCCTATTGAAACCGGAAGAAATCAGTTTGCTTGCCCAAGGGGACATGATTGAAATCGGCGCTCACTCAGCTACGCACGCGTCACTGCCTTCACACTCACTATCTTATCAGCGGGATGAAATTAACGGAAGCAAAAAATATTTAGAGGAGCTCCTCGGCAACCCCTTAACCAGCTTCTCCTATCCCTATGGGGACTATACACCAGAGACCATGGCGCTTGTTAAGGATGCGGGATTTTTTTGTGCCTGCTCCTCTCATGCAGGTGGTGTATTATTAAATTCAGACCATTTTCAACTGCCTCGATTACAAGTGCCGGACTGGGATGGAGAGGAGTTTGAAAAGCAACTGCTCACTTGGTTTACTGAACAGTGTCCATAACCGGCCTGTTTGATATATCCTAAGCATGGGAACATTATACTTTCTGGTTTATCGGAAACGGAGTTAGTAGTAATTTTCAGTTTTTATGAGCAGGGGATGGCCTATTCTCTGTTCCACTAGACGGGTTTACTCACTATTGCCAAAAGGACCAGTCCTGTTTCTTCTTTTTCAAGAGTGATTGCACTCATAGGAAAACCTGAACCGGTGTGCAGGACCCTAATCTCATCTTCAGACCGGGAACAACGACAACTTCTATTAAAGGCTGGCTTTAACACCTTTAAATTATTATGATATTGTCAAAATGTGGTGTTGCAACTCAGGCCTTGGTTGTTTATATGGCAAGAGATATCTTTATGCATGTCATCTTTTTCTCACCCAATCAAAACATACAGTTGTCGATTGGCTTTTTCACTGTTTTCTGGACGAGCGAAAACCAGCATAGTAACGTTCACCAGTAGTTCATTATATCTGATGGAGGATCGTTTCAGCCCAAAACAGAACCGTCGACGCAAACGAGAAAAGCTCATTGAAATCAGACACGGTTCGGCACTTCGATGGCTGAAATAACAGCTGATAAACTTCAACAATACGCTGCAAAGGTCATCCATACACCGGTTGAATATATCGATACATTGCAGCTTTCCCTGGCTCAGCACGTCAAAAATTTAACACCGATTTTCACAGATATTACAACCGCCACAAGATTACCCCAATAAGTAGGTTCGGTTAGAAGTAAATGCTGTCTATGTACGGCTTTATTGTTATTGCTAACGAATAAGGATAGATTGTGTGAGCGCAGCGAACCACGATCTTATCCGGTTGTTGGACAAGCCCGGTGTATTTGCATATTCTGTATATAAGGAAATATCTTTTTTTGAACAGGGGGTAGGAAGTGCGTTTTTAAAAAGCGCACTTTTTTCAAGGCGAGGGAGTGCCTTAACCTGTAATAGGCTTCAAAAAATTCGAGCTGTGCGGGTAAGATTTGACAAATATAAGGTTGAAAATTTTGACTTTGGCAAAAAAAATCCATCAGAATGAAAAAGTA
>JAYEFW010000364.1:0-8505 GCA_034658795.1 Thermodesulfobacteriota bacterium | reverse complement strand
TGTTTCAGGGAGGTAGTGTGCCCATCCGCCCACGTCCATGTTTCCTCGCACAGCATAGACCGGACTAACCGCACGCAAAGTTTCAAGCACCTCATGCTTACCGATGTCGCCGGCATGAATTATCAAGTCGGTACTTTCGAGAACTTTGATTGCCTCAGGTCTCAAGAGACCGTGCGTGTCCGAGATGACACCAACGAGATAGTCATCAGAGCTTTGTGATTTTATTGACATTACAAGTAATTCCTTAGTGCCTGATGAATAGCGTTTTATCTTTTGTTCAGTTAAGGGCTCGGTCAAAAACAACTTGGCATTTTTGCATCCCGACTTCACCATATCTTTAACCGATCTTCAATCGCAAAAGTCCTCGAAATAGCTCGCTATTCCTGCGGTTTTGCACAATCAGATCAATTAAATCTACGGCAAATTCGGGCGCAAATTCTACCAAGTTATTTTTGACCGAGCCCTAAGCGTAAAAGCTTGACCTATCTATACAGCATAACAAAAAAATATAAAGAATCAAGACGTTAATGGAAAGGAGGTGATGGGTAAAACGTGGTTGAACAAAGCCGGCGGTTGCGCATCATCCCAGATAGAAGCTGCCAGCCGCTTGATTTGTCGTTCCTGTGGATTCACAAAATGCAGTTTAGCTAATTTTCTCCCTTGAGCCAGTTGAAGAAATTGCTGATTACAATCTTTTTCCCTTTGAAGTCCACTTGATCATTATAACCACTTACAATAATTTGAGCATTGGAGACATTGAATTGTTTCATTGCTTCATACAGGCCGGAGAAATGCGATGCCGCATTGGCATACAAATTCAGGCAAAATTCTTTTAGTTTCCTTCATGGCAATACAAAACTATAGTTTAGTATAAAGTATTATTATGCTAAATTATCTTTTAGCCTTTTGTCAAGCTGCAGCTTCATATATTTTGATGAGTTAAAAGAAGATCTTTATTATTGCAAAGCCGGCTATAAGCAACACCACAAATGTAATGGCAAGCAGATTGAAATACTTGTCTATAAAGGTTTTAATCTTTGGACCGAAAAGATAAATAAGCCATGCCACCAGAAAAAAACGTGCTGCTCTTGAAACTGCCGATGCAATTATGAAGACCGTAAAATTTATATCAAATGCCCCGGCGGATATTGTGAATACTTTATAGGGAATTGGTGTAAATCCTGCAATGCCTATAGCCCAGGCGTCGTATTGCATATAGAGATCTTTGATGTATTGCATTTTGTGGGTGAGGCCGTAAAACTGGATGATCTTTTCGCCCACACTAATCATAAACTGCCATCCGATCAAATAGCCTAAACATCCGCCTATCAAGGATCCTGCAGTACAAATCAGAGCATATTTAAATGACTTTTTTGGTATTGAAACAGCTAAAGCTATTAGCAAAACATCAGGGGGTACGGGAAAGAAGGAAGATTCGCTAAGCGCGAGCAGAAACAATGCCCATAATCCATAGGGGGTTTCCGCCCAATGGAGAACCCAGGAATAAAGACGATGAAGCATTTATTGATCCCTCCATCCATGTTCACCAACAAGCTTGACAAACCGGCATCCGCCCAGGCTTGTTTTGTGAACACCTGTTTCATTTTTGTAGAGCCTGATTAAATCTTGGGAATATTGATCTCCTACCGGTAAAACCATGCGTCCACCCACGGATAGCTGATTAACCAGCACCTCAGGTATTTCCGGAGCGCCTGCTGTAACAACAATGGCATCAAAAGGACTTTCATCAATCCATCCTGAGGTGCCGTCGGAATATTTGGTAACAATATTGTGATAGCGAAGTTTGTCAAAAAGCCTGCGCGTTTTAACAAAAATGGAGTGAATTCTTTCTATTGTGTATACACGGAATACAATTTCTGCAAGGATTGCCGCCTGATATCCTGAGCCTGTTCCGACTTCAAGCACCCTGTCATCTTTGCCTAATTGCAGCGCCTGTGTCATTTCAGCAACAATATATGGCTGAGAGATGGTTTGCTGTTCGCCTATGGGCAGGGGGAAATCACTATAAGCTTGATCCATCAGTGCTTCACTTACAAAAAGATGCCTTGGAACTTTGAGCATTGCACCAAGGACATAGGGATCTGTTATTCCGCGCGCTTCGATCTGTTTTTTAACCATTGCTTCACGTAAGCGCTGATATTTTAAAGAATTTGCTGGCATAATTAATTTTAGCTATCAAATCAAAGGGTTTGAGTCAAGCGTTTATACGCTGAAGATTTGTTCTTGTCTATAGCGAATGCGTGTATTATATGCAAAAAAAATAATTCTTTTATTTTTTATCTCAGGACGAATTTATGAATAGCGAAAGACATCTAATAGTATCTTTTCTATTAACTCTTCTTATTATTGGCTTTGGTACGGCTGGTTACATGGCTATAGAAGGCTGGGAGCTTTTAGATGCTTTCTATATGACTGTAATTACGATGGGCACCGTTGGATACAACGAGGTCCATGAAATTAGTAAGATAGGACGATTGTTTACCGTTTTACTTATCTTCTTTGGAGTTGGTTACTTTGTGTATCTGGCGGGTGTGGTGGTACAATTTATGGTTGAAGGAAGAATGAGAACCATATTGGGGAGGAGAAGATTGGATAAAAAAATTGATCGATTAAATGACCATTATATTATCTGCGGATATGGGCGCATCGGAAGAGTTCTCTGCAAAAATTTACAAAGAAAGCCGCTTGATCTGGTTGTTATAGAGTATAACAGAGAGCTGATTCCGGTAATGGATGAAGATAAGGTTCTCTATGTGTGCGGGGATGTATCGGATGAGGCAAATCTTATTAAGGCTGGAATAAAGCGGGCAAAAGGACTTGTTGCTGTGTTAGCTACTGATGCGGACAATGTGTTTCTTGTCTTGACGGCAAGACAGCTTAACCCTGATATTCATATAGTTGCACGGGCGTGCCATGTTGAGTCAAAGTCGAAATTACGGGCAGCCGGAGCAAACAATGTTGAATCCCCATATGAAATGGGTGGTGTAAGTATGGCGCGGAGAATAATTCGTCCTACTGTGACAAACTTTCTTGACCTTGCTTTTACTTACTCGCGTAAAGATATTCAGATGGAGGAGATACCCGTAAGTCCGTCCTCTGCTCTATCAAACGTTATGTTGAAAGATTCAGGTATCAGGCAGCAGTTTAATCTTATAATCATTGCAGTAAAGAAGCCAGACGACAGCATGTTGTTTAATCCTTCTTTTGAAACGCTTATCAAGGCTGGAGATACTGTTATAGCGGTAGGCGAAGAAGCAAATCTAAAGAAGCTGGAAGCTATATTGAATCCATAGAGAACATTTATATTTTATAAATTATCCTTTCGTCAGTAATTATAATATCAACATGTTTGTCATGTGATTCAACAGGAACTTGCTGAATAATCTGGCACTCAAGAGCTAACGCAACCTTTCTGGTTGTTATAGAAAGTTTAGGAATAAATCTGTCGTAATATCCTTCTCCGGTTCCTATTCTTCCTCCCTTTTCGTCAAAAGCAAGCCCCGGGATAATTGCCAAATCAATACAGTCAACAGGTACGACCTTGCAGCGGTTTATATCCGGCTCCAGAATGCCTTTCGGGCCGGTTTTCAGGTCATTATCAGGGTCATCAACTTTCATTAATTTCATTTTATATGTTTTGATATCAAAGGCAGGAAGAATTACAATTTTATTAATGTCAAAACATCTTTTAATAATATTATCGGATTTAACCTCTGTTTTATTATTGACATAAAGCAAAACAATTTTTGCTTCAAGAAAGTTTGCAAATTCAAACAAGTTGTCCTCAATTTGTTTGAATTTGTTTGCTATTTCTTTATCAGAAAGATTTTCAAGTATTGTTGCAATATTATTGCGTATTTCCTGTTTTTTTTCTCGAATTTCTTCCATATTATTTCTCCAGAGTAAATTTAATTATAATTTTTTTAATGTATACAAATTAGGTCATTAAAGTCAAGACAACTCGCAATAATCATTGACCAAACAATTGCTCTATGAAATAGTATGAGTCCTTTGTATAATGCCTACTTGTAACTCTCGCCATCGGCGGGACGTCAGACCCAAATTCGACCAATAATATTATTGAAGATGTTAAAGAGTTTATAAAAATATAGGTATGTTATGCTGGAAATCAAGTTTGTTGTTCAAAATTTGTCTTTAGTTCAAGAAGTTCTTTCATTGCGAGGTGAAACAGCGGATCTTGAAGACTTAGCAAGTTGCGATGTAAAACGCAGAGATATTCTTCTTGAGATAGAAGCTTTGAGGCATCGACGCAATAATGTCTCCGAACAGATAGCAATTATGAAAAAAGAGGGAGACGATACAGAAAATTTTGTAACTGAAATGCGTAAAGTTGCGGGCCAAATTAAGAACTTAGAGAAATTTTTGACCGAAATGGAAGAAAAAGTAAAAAACATCCTTATTGGACTACCTAATATACCCCACAGGTCTGTTCCTGCAGGAAAAGATAGTTCTAAAAATAAAATCATAAAGCAAGTTGGAAAATGTCCGGATTTTGGATTCGAACCAAAACCCCACTGGTCATTAGGCGAAAGCCTTGGAATTTTCGATTTTGACAGAGCTTCCAAGATTACCGGTGCGCGTTTTCCGCTTTATTTCGGAGCCGGAGCAAGGTTGGAAAGAGCTTTAATCAATTTTATGCTCGATATTCATACTACAGAGCACGGTTATAAAGAAGCCCTTCCTCCTTTTATTGTGAACCGGCAAAGTATGACCAACACCGGCCAGCTTCCAAAGTTTGAGGAAGATCTCTTTAAGCTGGAAGGGTGGGATTATTTCATGATCCCTACCGCCGAAGTTCCGGTTACCAATATCCATCAGGGCGAGATTCTGGATGAAGATTTGCTGCCGATTATGTATGCTGCCTATACCCCCTGTTTCCGCAGCGAAGCAGGTTCTTATGGAAAGGATACAAGGGGATTGATCAGACAGCACCAGTTCAATAAGGTAGAACTGGTAAAGTTCGCCAGGCCCGAAACTTCTTATGATGAACTTGAAAAACTCTTAAACGATGCTGAAACAATTTTAAAAAGCCTTGAACTTCCGTATCAGGTCATTAGTCTTTGCACGGGAGATCTGGGCTTTTCCGCAGCCAAGACATATGATATTGAAGTTTGGATGCCTGCCCAGGGTGTTTTTAGAGAAATTTCGTCTTGCAGTAATTTTGAAAGCTTTCAGGCAAGGCGTGCAAATATCAGGTTCAGGAGGAAGGGAAAAAAACGAACCGAACTTGTCCATACATTGAATGGATCAGGGCTTGCTGTTGGGCGCACGGTTGCGGCTATACTTGAAAACTTCCAGCAGCCGGACGGGTCTGTAATAATTCCCGAAGCACTTCAACCATATATGAAGACTCCGTCAATTCAAAAAGAATTCACCCATGAAACTTGAAAATTTTCCAAAAGATATCCAGCCATACCTGATTCCTGACCTGACTTCCGATGAGGGGGGGAGGCTTATATATCGCTGTTTGGAATGCGGGCAGGAATACGGTATTGAGAAATTGCTATACACATGCCCGGAATGCGGACAGGTATTGCTTATTTATGATGCAAATTTTGACAGGCTTAAAAAAATTTCAGGAGAATTGTGGCACAGAATTTTTGATTATCGCAAGATGCTCAAAATTTCCGCTCTAAAAGGAATTTATTTATACCACGAATTTATTGGTCCAATTATACCCCTGGATTCCATTGTTTATCTGGGGGAAGGACATACACCCGTTGTTGAAGCAAATTCTTTTTTGCAGAAAAAGGCAGGAATTAGATTTTACTTTAAAAATGATGGCCAGAATCCAAGCGCGTCTTTTAAAGACAGGGGCATGGCAAGCGCTTTTACTTATATACAGTTTATGGTCGGCAAAGGATATATTTCTTCTGATGTGCTGGCAATATGCGCTTCTACGGGAGATACTTCCGCATCTGCGGCATTATATGCATCTTATCTTAAGCCTCATGTAAAATCTGCGGTACTACTTCCCCATAAGAAAGTAACTCCGCAGCAGTTGTCCCAGCCTTTGGGAAGCGGGGCATCGGTGTTTGAAATTCCAGGTGTGTTTGACGACTGCATGAAGGTTGTTGAAGCTTTGTCGGAGAAATATAATGTAGCGCTGTTAAACTCCAAAAATGCCTGGAGGATACTTGGCCAGGAGTCATATTCATATGAAATCGCCCAGGATTTTGAATATGATATGAGCGACAAAGTCGTAATATTACCTATCGGCAATGCAGGTAATATTACAGCAGTTATGAGCGGATTTTTAAAGTTTTATGAAACAGGAATTATAAAGACATTGCCAAAAATAATTGGTGTACAGTCAAAACATGCCAATCCTGTTTACAAATATTACCTTGAGCCTGATGCGAAAAAACGGGAATTTGTTCCTGTAACAGTAAGGTCCAGCGTGGCTCAGGCCGCTATGATCGGCAACCCGGTATCAATGCCACGGGTAATTCATCTGGTTGACATTTATAACAGCATGTCCGACAAACAAAAGGTGTTTTTTGTTGAGGTGTCTGAGCAGGACATAATGGACTGGGAACTTTTAGCAAATCGGAACGGACACATTGCATGTACCCATGGCGGCGAATCTCTGGCAGCTCTTGTTTCAGCATATGAACAAGGGATTATAGAAAAAAATGATGTTGCCATCGTTGATTCAACCGCTCATGCACTGAAATTTTCGGGTTTTCAGAAGATGTATTTTGAAAACAGCTTTCCGGAAGAATTTGAAATTTCTCCAAACCCGGATTTAATTAATTCCCCTGTTTTTATCCGGCCAAAAGATCTAGAAAAGGTTCCTGCGCCCGGCAAGCCGTTAATCGGAGAAGATTTTACACAGTTTGTCGAACGTACATCAGAAGAAATAGCTAATGCGTTGGATCTGAAAAAGGATAGCCGTTCACGGCTTGAAACTTGAAATTGGAAATTGGGAAGAACAGTACAAAAGCATGAAGGCCAAATTTCTAATTTCTATTTTCTAATTTCAACGTTCCGTGAACGCTTACGAAAAAGGTTTAAGAATAACCGTGAACCGTGAACCTAACAACCTGAGTAGTTACCTTAAATCATTAATTCCTATCTTTCTAAGTTTAATAATATTTACCATAAGCCCTCTTTATGATGTAAACGCAGCTTTTTTATATAAAAGCTATGTGGTTAAGAAAGATCGGGGGCGAGATGTTTTGTGCGATCCTTATATCGTTCAGAAAGATGATTGGCTATTTAAACTTTTCAGTCAAAGAGGTGAAATTTCACAAAAGGATTTCCCTGAATTTTTAAGCATATTTAAATGCATCAATCCATATATTCATAACGCAAATAGAATTCTACCCGGTCAGCATATTCTTATCCCCTTAAAGATATTGCCTCGGGACTCCATGCCAGGCCAATCTTCCGGCATTGTTACCATCCCGTTTGTAACCATTTCAAATATCCCTGAAATTCTTAAAAACCATTCAACTGCATATACAGTAAAAGAGGGGGATTATTTGGCAAAAATAGTTGCACAAGGCTACAAAATACATAATACAAAATCATATGATGAAAAAGAAAGATTATACAGGGAAGGAATGAAGTTGTTCAGAATCATCAATCCGGAAATTGTTGATCCAAATTTTATTCATATCGGTCAAAAAGTCTATATTCCTGATCCATCCATTAGAAACCAGCCCTGGTATAAATCCCTTTTTGATGCTTCCGGCAATATTGTAGAGGAAATTGCGCTGGACGATACAGTTAGTTCCCCTGCAAAAGTTAAAACAGCATTTGCGGCTGTAACAAGAAAAGAAGATATTGCACAGTCGCCTCTTGAGCAACTGTCTTATGCGCTGGATGCAAGGCTCCTGAATAAAGGCACATACTACTTTCCAATGCAGGGAGAGGATGATTTCAGTTTAGACCTTTCTGATTTTCCTGTTATAGAGCTTAAAAATCAAAGCAGAATAATTTTTCAAGAAGATGATATGCAGGAATATGCTTTGAATGCGGTAAAGTCATTTTGGAAGAATGTAATAATCGTTCCGGCTTCTCAGGAATCATCTTTAGACCAACTGTTTGATTCGGTAATTAATTCAGTATTTAAAGATAGTAAAAAAAACAAAATATCCTTTTCAGATCAGGGCATGGAAGTAAATATTACTGCAAAATGGATAATTGAGAAGCAATTGGTCGATGAAAATAAAGCTCATCCTGTTTGTATAAATTTTATTGAAAATCAGGATGAACGCACACCAGGTTCAATTTGCCGCTATCTTGAATCGCAAGGCGTAATTGTTAAAGACATAATCAAACATGGAAAAGTTACAAAAAAAGATAAGGAAGAAGCTGTTAACTACCGGCAATCCGATAAAAATATAATCTTTATCAACACTCTGGAAACAAAAGACATTGTTAATGATTTGCTTAAAGTAATGGGTTATAACTATGAGCAGAATATAAAGATTACATTTCCATACGAAGGGATTC
>JAYEFW010000363.1:0-8538 GCA_034658795.1 Thermodesulfobacteriota bacterium | reverse complement strand
TTTGCGGACTAACCGCATTAATCTTAGCGATCAGGTCTTCTATAACAGTTAAATCATATTCCCGCCGGCGATAACTCCGGGGATAAGTCTTCATCCCTTTCTTAAGGCTTAATTTCTCAGTGATTTCATTAGGGGAAGAGACTTTGCTAAGTTTGGTTTTAACCCTGGTTATTTTTTCCCCATATTTTTAAATTTCCATAGTAAGTAAATTAAAATCTTCATTCAACTGTAGTCTAAAAACATAAACTTATAAACTAATGAGCGTCCCGCGGGCCCCCTTATTATAATAATCAAGGTTTGACCCCAAATTCTTGGCAAAAAAATCAATAAACATACAAAAATAGCAACGTACCCGTCCCGCACAAACGTTCCCCGGGCTCACTCCTTCAGGTCATGTTACTTTTTCTGATCGTTTGTTCCGATCAGAAAAAGTAACATGACCTTTGCGTCTTCGCGCCTTAGCGGTTCAAGGACACCAATTTTGACATTGTTTTATCGCCTTCATATTTTCCACGCTTTTATGCTAAAAAAACTATCTATATTTTTTGTTGATCCGAGTCTCACATTTTCTTATTATAATAATCAAGGTTTGACCCCAGATCCTTATTATAATAATCAAGGTTTGACCCCAGATCCAAGGTTTGACCCCAGATCCATACTGATTTTGCTAAATGGTAGTGGCTTAATTGTCAAACATTAATTCACAATTCAAGCTTTGACACCAATTTTTATGTGGTTGTTTGATGAAAAACTGAATTGCTCTAAACCTATTTCACATTTCACATTTCACAAGACAGCAGAAGCCCCAGCTTGTGCCAGGGCTTCTATCAAATTTTGATTTTATGTGGACGTTATTTCACCGTCTCGAAGGTAAAGCTTCCGACGAGGAAATTTTTGCTTATTCTCCAAATTTCTACTACATATTGTGCAGGCTTCTTGCTGGTCTTGAAATTGGTGATGTATAACTCCTCGGCAGTGTCAATCCGGTAGTCTGTGGATGCGTTCTCCCCATATTGCGAGGTCTGCAGGATGGTATCAGGTGCTGACGCATCGTAAATTCTTATCTCCAGTTCCTCGTTGTACACAAAAGGCTGCAAGGGATCGACAGCGGCGGCTATCCTCAATGCGAACTTGACAGGCATCGTGCGGCCCGCCTTATTGCTTGCGGTATTTGGCAGGAGTTCAATAACTGCCCAGTTCCGAATGCTGACCGGCACAGGCGTGCTCCAGCCTTCGTTGCCGTTTGTATCGACAGCTTTCGTCAAGATGACGTAATAGCCATCTGGAGTCTGGGACGTATTTGTATCGAAGTTGCACTCCCACGAAGTGCCATTGTAAGCACCCGGGAGGTTTTCATACTCAATCGGGCTACCGCTTCCACCATCTGCTTCCCTAACATAAAAATACACCTCAGTCACGTCACAAACGTCAGAAGCATCGGCAGTAAGAATTACGCCATCCTGAAGAGCTCCGTTTGAAACCGGTGATATAATTTGGGTTGCAGGTGGTATAGTGTCTTCCACGGTGATGTCTACTTCATCGGGCTCAGAATCCTCCGTGCCGTCATTAACCACCAGTGTTATTGTAAATGTCCCTATCGGCAAATTGATCGTTGGGTTAACCCCTGAAGCTGATCCTATACTTGATCCGTCATCCCATGCCCAAGTGTAGGTCAGTGGATCTCCATCAGGATCGGATGATCCAGAGCCATCAAGGGGTACAGCGGCCACGCACCCGGAGCCTACTTCTACAAGATCATATAGGCCTGCGTCTGCTATTGGTGGAATATTTGGGCAGACAGCATCAGGTATGCCCACAACCAAAGCAAAAGGATAATTGTTTTCTGGCACATCTATGGCAGTTATTTTAAATTTCCATTGTCCTGGCTCTGCGTCAGGAATATCTATAATAATTGGAGGCATATCAGATTGATATTCATTATATAGTATTCCATCCGGATTATAGATTTGAATGGACAATTCACTACCGCCCCAACCCAATATAATTTTTATTGTTTGATAGATTTCATTAAAAAACGCTTTCCATTTTGATTGGTCTTGATCCAAAGTGTCAAGGTTTTCATATTCGGCTATAAAACTTGCTGGCAAATATGCTTTGGCGACTGCCAACAGGTCTCCTATTTCCAAATCGTCAATCAACCAATAGTTGCCAGTGTCATGAACCAAGACATAAGCCATATTAGGAGCGGCAACAGTTAATTTAGTCATTTGGCCAGTATTGAGATTATTTGTGGCCCAGCCGCTGGTAGTCAACCAATTATTATTAATATCATAGGCATCCATGGTTAAGCCGGAATAAGTGCTGGTCAGGAACGATAAATAAGTTGCGGTCGCTCCTGTAAAATCTATTCTGCCGGTGCCTTGATTTTCTCCTAACCATGCGAAAAAGTTGCCGTTGCTAAAATATGATCCGTTAGGATAAGGGCCATTATAACCAGCCCTCCAATCGCCATATATCCAGTCATAGCCATCAGTCGTAGTAAACTGCAGCCCTGGAATTATGCTGCGGATTGGCTGGCGATCAACTCCGTCTTCAAAATTCATAGTGCGGGTGGCAAAATAAAGGGGATCGCCTTCGGGAATTAAATCTAAGATAGCTTGGGTAATCACTATTACATCAGCCCAATCATAGCTCAGATTGTTGAAAACAGCCTCAGTAGTAATCCATCTTCGCTTGCCGTCTTCGATTAGGTAAACTTTGGTATCGTCAGGAAGTTTGATTAAGAGTCCATTGGATTCTGGATTGATGCTGATAAAATCAGGGCCTTGTTCAAAGGAGTCTTCTACGGGTAAGGTTCCAGGAGGTCTAATCTCCAATTCAGCGGCGGCATATTCAATAATATCACTTATTCCCCACCTAGGAAGCTCAGACATGTTTTGTATTATTTGGACACCCTGTATTGTCTCAAGAATGGGATAAGCTTTTCCATTTTGTAGCCAATAAACTTCATCATTACCATCAATATGGGCCAACGATTGATCTCTCGAAAACACTGCAAAAGCGTTAGCAACCGATCTTTCTGCACCATCTGATGGAGAATTAACTATCGTATTATTTATGACCATGGTTGTGGAACCACCACCATCAAAATCCATCCCTGTATATCCGCCCATTTCAATTAACAGATTAGTAAATTCTTCCGCTGTCATTCCAACACTAATAGCAGGCTGACGACCATCTACAACAGCTAATATGAGAGTGTTGCCGTCTACTGATAAGGCTGCGCCCGTTCTAGGCTGACGAGCTCTTTTTGCCAATTTAAAATCTTCTAAAAAGTTTTCATTGTAAGGATCCCAATCATAAATACCATCCCGCAAAATTGTCGGTCCGCCACTAATGGCATTATAAACCCAGCCTGGCAATGATTCTGTGGATGTCCATATACCAATATCTGCGAGACCTTTATTGGCAGAAAATGCCAGAGTGCTCCGTGGATACTGTTCTATATCATATTGAATACCTTCAATTATTGTAGTTCCTTCTGGAGGTCCAGTGAAACCAGAATAATCAGCATTAATTGCTGCCAGGGCCCTTGTCCTTGCTGCCATAGAGCTTGTTGTTTCCATGTAGGGTCCCCAAGAGTCATTTGCAAGAATTGGCCTTAGAGATATATCGGGATCAGTTAAGTCTATTTTCAAAACATGGATATTCCACGGTACAGTGCTGTCAGTTCTATGTAAGTATTCGACACCATTGACAACTTTCTCCCATGTATCATCTGCTCGTATCTGTTTAGCAGCTCCAACAATTAAGAAAACTGTGATAATAGCAATAAACCACTCAGTAAGCCGGATTTGTTTGGACACTTACGACACCTCCGTTGCATAAGATTAGGTTAAAAAAAACTAAGGGGCTATCCACTTCACTCTCCCATGTACTACATCTTGTGGTCGATGGGTTTCTCGAACTTTACTATTTGCGCATAGTATAACGGCCTAATCTGCACAGCCTGCTGGTAAAGTCGGTAAAAAAAGCAACACATGCACTCTCGAACTGCGCCGATTGAACCAGACGTTAGATTCGTCGAGATAAAAATCGGGTAGTCCTTACAAAGCAGTGCAGGTTTGGGAATACTGCCCTATTTTACTTTGTAAACACCTGATTTTTCACTATGTGCTGTCAGAAGACATGATATCTAACTTATTGAAATTATTGACCCGCACTGTTTTGTAGGGACTACCAAAAATCGGGCTGGAATCAAAGCTTGAATTGTGAATTAAACTCAATTCAAGCTTTGACACCATAGTTTCTATAAAGATTGCTTTTGTTTCAACCAAGAATAAAATATTAAAAAATGGCTGCAAGCTTGATGCCCACAGCCCTTTTTACCTTATTTAGCACATTAACGACTTAACGTTCTATTTGCCTTATGATGATTATCACATCTTCACCGTTTATCTCATTTCCTCCAAAGTCTTCAAGCAAGTTTCCAGTCAGCGACAGTGTGAGGACTTTTCCATCGACTACCTCATCCTGTGATGATTGTTCAATGGCTTGTACGATCTCCTGCCTGTCGAATTTCAGAGACAGATCGCCAATACCATCACCATCTTCTTCGTGACAGTCAAGTTTGTCTTCCTTGCCAATAAGTGGATAGAAAGGCGTACCGACATCCTCATAATCACTCCGGACAGGCGCAACACCCATTAATCGAATAGTGTTGAGGTCGATAGTCGTCACATCCAGATTATCTGTTCCCAGTATAGCAACGGGCAATAATCCCTTACTGTTAACATTTAGCGGATTCGGACAGGAACCTGGCTTAATGTCAACAGCACATTCTACTATTTCGGAACCGCCTTCCTCACGAATAACGGTCATCGAAAGAATCACCGGTTCGGTCTCATCCAGGTCTGTGACAATAATAGTTATTGGGTTGTCCCCAATTACAGGCAAGCTGAGCTCATAACTGAATTCAACTTCATTGGAATCATTCGGATTTCCGGTCGAAACAAATGCGACATCCACATCATTTATCGTTATTGAAGCTACACCAACATCATCTGTTACAGTACCCTCAACGGTGACTTTGTTACCACAAATAATCTCTTGATCAGTAGGATTTGTCACTTTTATTGTAGGACGACCTGTTCCACCTATTACGACTACATCGCCTTCTTCGACGGTAATAACAATGGTGCCAAATTCTGTTTGTGAACCATTGACGTTTGCAAATGCCTCTAAAGAATATTCTCCTGGTAACAACAGGGTTACTATGGCCTGCCCCTCCGTCGTCGGAGAATTAGAGCCATAGCCAGATGCTCTGGAGGAAGGCGACTGCGATCTTGTCGCTATTATATAAGGCTGGCTCAACATACCTTCTCCGGCAACGTAGAAATATCGTCTTACCGTTATAGTTCCATAGGTAAGGTTAACATCGGGTACGGTCTCGCCAGCAGTGACTGTTTGCAGATTTTCATTACTATAATGATACTGATAAACAGATGAGCGTAGAGAGGTATCTGAGTCTTCAGGATAATCGAAGTACATATATTGATAGTAGTCATACATCCAATCACCGGGTGAGCATACATACATGAACTGACCTGTCTCAGGATCAACCTGGCTATGTGATTGGGCGCCACCAGGGTATTCATATGCCCGGACCTGAGCACTGCTGTAGTTTACGTTAGCTCCCCAGAGATTCAATGTTCCTGGAATAAATCCTGGATTTATGATAAAGTCGACACCAGTTCTATTTTCTCCATTAGTGATATCCGGCACTGTTGTATACGAAGCATTCAGGTAGCCTGTCAGGTCATTGAGATCGCCTGGTAAATAATAATTAAACCGTGGGCTCAAATACCATGTACCAGCATCAACATCTAATGTATATGCACCTGTGTTTATATCATCTATATTAGTATTATTTGACCTAGAGGAAGAATCATATGCATATCCGTAAATATTTGCATTGTATACATCCATTCCCTGAAGGATCGCAGTGCCCGAGACCGTAGCAGCAGTGACATCGACGGTGAAATCTTTGTCCAGGGTTGCACCGGCTGCAGGTGCTGTAACGGCTTCTGAATTGCTAGAATAATTTATACCATCGATACCTGTTGTAATAGACCAGTTGTAATTGAGCCAAGGAGCTACCAACAAAGTGTAATCTCTGCCCGGGATTCCAGGTTCAGATAAGCTGTACGCAGAGGTGTAGTTGTGAAAATTTATATTTAATTCCGGTATCCAGATATAGGCCCGTGCACTATAGTTCTCTATCGTACTGTTTGTATCGGCTGAAGTTGATATTGTTCCTGATATAATTGCCGGCTCCATTGACATATCAAGTGTCACCTCATCTTCAGGATTTTCATATATGGGAATATTTACAGGCCCGGCCAGCGGAAGTACCGTTTTGGTATAATCTTCGGCTACTACAGTTGCCTCGGCTACTACATAATAATCGCGGTCTCCTTCGACGACCAGCAGATAGTCGATACTATTGGCTCCGGCAGGGACATTTGCCGTAACAGTCGCAGAATAGACCTTATCGGTATCTAAGGCTCTAACGGTTATCTGGGTAATCTGGTAGCCGGTAACAGATACCGACCCGACCAATTTTCCAGGGTTCAGAATGACATCCCCTTCTCCAGCAAACACAGGTACAGTCATCGTTAACATCACCACCAGTATTACGCTCCACCATAAAACTTTTAAATTTTTCATTTTTGCACTCCTTAAAATCCAGGTAACCGTTAACAGTTGTTTTCCAGCATTAGGCAACACACCCAATACCCACCTCTTATATTTTTCAATTTAATGGTGTATTCCATCCCAGGATTAACCGTTTACTCCCTTTACCTCCATTAACACTGCATACCCAATGCCGCCACTGTCAGGTCTGGGGCGCTCAGAGCTTGCCGGCTGTTGCACAAATGTGCCGATCAGGGGGCGCCAGTATGCCTGCAAGTATTGCCAAAAAAGTCTCATATTGTTACTCTTTTCCGCTGTTTTTCCAATTTGCAGCTTCTAATGAGTTTGCAATCTCAACCCCCTGAGCGTTGTTAATTTGTCAAAAGATCTGTAAAGTTTGACGGGTTCGTATGACTTCGCCGATGCCGTTTGTGTGAGGCAGCAGCTTCCGCCCCCGCTTCTCGATGACTTAGGCTTGGAACTAAAAACAGAAAAAGCCTCCAAGGGAATAGTGCCCCCTGGAGGCTTTATATTGATACTTTCTGATAAGTGTATTTCATAGCTTGTTCCAAAAGATTAGGTATAGATAAATAATGATGTCATCAATACAAGATTCTTCTGGAATGTAAATATTGAAAGATTGGGGATATAATATGGATCAAATATCCATAAAGGGAAACGTCAAAGTCGATGCTAAAGCATTAATATTAGGAGTTTTTGGGGACGTAAGCGCTTACAAATCCGAAATCCGAATATCGCCCGATCTTATAAAAATGGTCGAAACAATATCTAATTTCGAATATCAAATGACCAAAACATTTCAGACAGTTATCCAATATTTGCGGGGCTCAACCCGTTTAGAATTTTGGATTTTGGTCATTCGTATTTGTTTCGGATTTCGTGTTTCGTGCTTCGAATTTATAGAAAATCCCATAAGTAAACAATTCTCGTTAAGTCAGCAGGTTATCAGCTTAAATGACGTAGCCCTGAATATCCATACGACGAGTGATGGGGTAGCGACGGTCTGGACGTATGCCAGAATAAGAACTTATACACAGACCGACCGAATGACTATTCCGGTTCATGTAACCGATAGTACGGGAAAGACGAGAACTGTGTATAGCAGCCCCGACCCGCATGCCATGGAAGTTAATCTGCATTTTTTTGGTTTGACACTATAAATTTTGATAGTTAAAATAACATCTAAAGCAATGGAGGTCAATTATGATCAATTATACCGCCAAATATACAAAAATTGATTCAGGTTATATGGGTCAACTGGTCGATTGGCCAGAAGTCATAACTGAAGGTAAAAACCTCGAAGAATGTCGAACTATGCTTAAGGACGCACTTCATGAAATGGTTCTTGCGTACAAGGATCTTGGTAAAAAAATTCCACTTGGAAATGCTTTAATTGAGCAGCTACCTGTTGAGGTCAAATATGTCAGTCAAACGGCGTGATCTTATTCGCTATTTTGAAAAAAACAAGTATTATTTGCTCAGAGAAGGAAGCAACCATTCTATTTATTGCAATGGTTCCAAAGCCATACCAGTAAAAAAGACATAAACAGTTTGACAGAATAACAGCAAATCAGCTTTGTAAGCAAGCTGGATTAAAACCCAAATTTTGAATTGATTATCAATCCTTCTGGAGGACTATGGTCATTATGAGATGGATAGAAGGTGGGTTCTGAGGTTTATTTTCTTGTTCTTTATGCCAAGCTTTTTTCTGATTTTGTTCCTGTGAGTATCAATTGTACTTGTGGCCAGATTAAGAAATTGCG
The DNA here is from genome assembly GCA_034658795.1 of Thermodesulfobacteriota bacterium. Taxonomy (GTDB): domain Bacteria; phylum Desulfobacterota; class Desulfobacteria; order Desulfobacterales; family ETH-SRB1; genus B13-G4. Next base: position 97 of record JAYEFW010000363.1, on the reverse strand, counting down.
CTATTTCTTTTGTGGTCTTACCGTGCCTGACAAGATCTATTATCTGATTTTCCGCTGGAGTGAGCTTTAAATTTATTTTGGAAAATTCGCGCACCAA
>JAYEFW010000362.1:2738-8543 GCA_034658795.1 Thermodesulfobacteriota bacterium | reverse complement strand
GTGACAGGCTGATATGCCTTAAGGCAGGCATGGTTGATTATATTGCAAAGCCGATTAAAAGAGAACTCGTCTTTGAAATACTTGAAAAATGGATTTTTAATAACAATACGCCCATTTAAACATCAAAAAAAAGTGTAGAACCCCGTTACAATTCTTTTTTTTTCCAACTGACCGGGAAACCCAAGTCGCCCAAGTATTCAAATGCAATCCAGCCGGATGTTGAATGACCCTGAGTTCAGTTATGGCCGTATTGTGGTGAACGCTCTGGTCAACCTGATCACCAAAATCGTTACACGACCGGGTGGCGCTGGCTGAAGCAGAACTGTTAGGCCAACTGAAACGTGCAAAACTCAAACACAAAAAAACATACAAAATTGCATTTTTATTGTTAGCATTTTTTATGTGTGGTATCTAAGCAGTATATCAACCACGGGTCACCTTTGATCAAACCGATCTTTATCCCGATGTGGTTTCAAAAGCTGCCGCTCTATGCCATTCGTTGATCATGAACCACCCCCTTTGTAGAGATGGCAACAAAAAGGTCGGTCATGCGGCCATGGAAATAAGAGGGGGTCATAAAGAAGCAATCAAATACGCTATCAATTCATTAAAAAAACCTGATCCCTGAACCGTTTTTAAAGGAGTTCGTCTTATGTTAAAAAAACTCTTAAAGTCATCTGCTACAAAACTTTCACTTTCTGCTCTTGTTATATTCATTTTATTATTTTCGCCAGCCTGTAATTACAGCCAGTCTGGCAATAGCAAAAGCTTTTTCTTAAAATCGTCCAATATAGATTCATCGGCAGTAAACACCGCTGATTCCAACATCAGCTCACATCCTGATTGGCCGCATGAAAATAGCGATCTTCTACCTGACCCGGCCTTATTATTCGGTAAACTGCCCAACGGCTTCAGATATGTATTAATGAAAAATGCCAATCCAAAGGACAGGGTAAGCTTGCATTTGAATGTTCAGGTGGGCTCAATTCATGAAACCGACAAGCAACAGGGCATATCGCACTTTCTTGAACACATGCTTTTTTGCGGTTCAACACATTTTAAACCAGGAGAACTTGTAAAATACTTTCAGTCCATAGGCATGCAGTTTGGACACGATGCAAATGCTCATACAGGATTTTATGAAACTGTGTATGATATGCTGTTGCCGGAGGGCAATAAGAAAAGCCTGGAAAATGGACTTGTCGTAATGAAAGACTTTGCAGAAGGCGCCCTTCTTCTGCAATCTGAGATTGACAGAGAACGGAAGGTAATTCTGGCTGAAAAACGAACCCGCGATTCAGCATCATATAGAACATTTATTTCAGTCATGAAGTTCTTATTGCCTGAAACAAGAATATCTAAAAGATTTCCAATAGGCGAAGAGGAGGTTATTAAAAATGCCGACCATAATCTTTTAAAAGATTATTATGATACATGGTACAGGCCTGGTAATATGATTCTAATTATGGCAGGTGATTTTGATCAAAAGCAGGCGTTAAAGCTCATTGAAGAAAATTTCTCATCATTATATGCAAAAGCATCAATACAACCACGTCCTGATATCGGTCATATAAAACATAAGGGAATCAAAACATTTTATCATTTTGAAAAGGAAACAGGAAAAACAACAGTAACAATAGAAGTTATAAATAAGAAAACCATACAGCCCGATTCTGTTGCTTTTCAAAAAAAACAGCTTGTAAAAAATATTGCAAACCAGATAGTCCAGAACAGGCTTGATAAAATTGTCAGTAAAACTACCTCTCCATTTACTTCAGCTTCTGTCAGCGCAGGAATCAGCTTCTATCAGGTAGAATTTTCTGAAATTTCTGCAGAAACCAGTCCGGAAAACTGGGAAAAATCGTTTTCACTCCTGGAAAAAACCTTAAGAAAATCTTTAAAATACGGATTTGTAAAATCAGAGCTTGAAATAGTAAAAAAAGATTTTTTGTCAATGCTGGACAAAGCTGTAAAAAAAATGCCCACTCGAAACAGCAGAATGCTGACCCGCAGGATAATTAATGACCTTAACAATGAAAGAGTTACCATATCTCCTGAACAGAAAAAAAATCTTCTTGTTCCTATTATAAATTCCATTACCTTAAAGAACGTCCATGATGCATTTAAAAATGCCTGGTCATCTGACCACAGGCTCATAATAGTGACCGGAAATGCGGAAATTACAGCAAAAAACAACACCCCTGAAAATATGATATATGAAGTATTTGATAGAAGCAGCAAAGTTAAAGTATCAAGGCCTTCTGAAATAAAACCCGCTGTTTTTCCTTATCTTGCCGAACCTGAGAAAAAGGGCAAAATTATTAACAGAACGGAAATACCTGACCTTGGTATTGTTCAGATTGATTTTGATAATGGTGTTCGACTCAGCTTAAAACAAACTGATTTTGAAGCTGATGAAGTGCTTGTTAATCTTTCTTTTGGTTCCGGCAGATCTGCTGAACCGGTTAATATGGCGGGGCTTGCTGAACTGAGTAAAAAAGTGATTAATGAAAGCGGCTTAGGTTCCCTTAAAAAAAATGAACTAAAAAGAGCAATGGCCGGTAAAAATACAAATGTCAGTTTCGGCTTTGATGAAGATTGCTTTTTCTTCAAAGGCACAACTGTGTCAGAAGAAATCCCTCTACTCTTTCAGCTCATATATGCTCATCTTGTTGATCCGGCTTACAGACAGGAAGCGTATTCTCTAACCATGGAACGCTTCAAGCAACAATACCACAAACTTTCCAGCTCAATTGACGGCGCAATGGTTCTTTCAGGCAAACGGTTTCTGGCGGGAGGAGACAGCCGTTTCGGTCTTCCTTCTTATGGTCTGTTTAAGAATTTGACTCTTGAACAAGTCAGGTCATGGATCCATACTCCATTAAAACAAGATAAACTTGAGGTTTCAGTAGTGGGCGATTTTGATATGGATTCTCTAATTGAAATCGCAGCTAAATATCTTGGCGCACTGCCCTCAAGATCCGGTCTTCAAAAAAATAAAATATCAAGTTCGCCCGAATTCCCCGCTGCCCAATTATTTGAGATAATCGTACCCACAAAAATTCAAAAAGGCCTGGTAATAGTTGCATATCCAACAGAAGATATCTGGGATATCAGTAGAACCCGCCGCCTTTCCGTGCTGGCAAATATTTTTTCAAACAGACTTCACGAGACCATACGCGAAAAGCTCGGAGCAGCCTACTCCTCCACAGCCTATAACCAGCCAGGCAGAGCCTATCCCGGCTATGGAGTTTTTCAGGCATTCGTCCATGTTGATCCTGATGATTCAGATTTGATTATAAAAGAAATAAAGCAAATTGCTTCAGATCTGGTTGAAAAAGAAATTACAGAAGATGAGTTCCGGCGAGCCCTTGATCCGACAATAACCAGCATAAAAGATCTGTTGCGGAAAAATAGATACTGGCTTAATACCGTTCTTTCAGGCTCTCTAAAGCATCCCCAAAAGCTTGAGTGGAGCCGGACAATAATGAAAGATTATTCCTCAATTACAGCAGATGATATGTCAGCCATTGCCAAAAAATATCTGGATAATAAAAAGGCAGCAATAATTATTATTAAGCCTGAGAAAATGATTAAAAAGTAGGTAACCGTTTCACGGATTCAGGGTTTAAATGATGAGAAGAATATTTTGATAATTCAGTGTAATTCCGTGAAAATCCGTGGTGAAAAAAATATAATAAAGCAAAAGGGATAACTACATGACCCAACGAACTTTTTTTCGCTGGATTATCGCGATCTTGCTTATTGCGGCAATTGGTATTTTTATATGGTTCTATACTCGACCTAAGCCTGTCAAAGTTGTGGTTAAACCGGTAGAGCGCGGTTTAGTAGAAAAGGTAGTAGCCAATACTCGCTCTGGAACAGTAAAAGGCTGCCGTCGAGCTAATCTTTCCCCTAGCTTAGGCGGCCAGATTGCCGTTTTAGATATAAAAGAAGGAGATAAGGTAAAGGCGGGGCAGCTCTTGATAGATCTGTGGAATAAAGATTTGGTAGCCGAAGTGGCTCTTAGTAAAAGTGAAGCTGAAGCAGCAAAGGCACGAGCTAAAGCCAACTGTTTGCAGTCTGAGATAGCCCGGCGTGAGGCTGACCGGCTGGTAAAATTACTAAAAACAGGTGCTGTATCTGAGGAAGAAACTGACAGAGCGGTAACTGAAGCTAATGTCCGCAAAGCCGAATGTGAGGCAGCGGTTGCATCTGCCAAAATGAGCCTGTCTAAGGTTGGAGTTGTCAATGCTAATCTCGAACGTACACGCCTTATAGCACCCTTTGATGGAGTAATTGCCGAGATTACCGGAGAGCTGAATGAGTATGTTACTCCTTCACCGCCCGGTATTGCTACTCCCCCTGCCGTAGTTTTGATAGACGATAGCTGTTTTTATGTGGTGGCGCCTATAGATGAAGTTGATGCTCCGGAAATAGCCTTGGAAATGCCTGTAAGGGTAAGGATGGATGCTTTTGGCAACCGGAGCTTTGAAGGTAAAGTGCGTCGTATTGCCGCCTATGTGCTGGATCTGGAAAAACAGGCCAGAACTGTTGATGTTGAGGTTGAATTCATAAATAAGAAGGATATTAAACACCTGCTTGCCGGTTATAGCGCCGATATTGAGGTAATTCTGGATGTCCATAAAGATACATTGCGCATACCGACTTATGCTGTTTTAGACAACAAACGAGTTTTTGTATATCATCTCGACTCCAGACAAATAGAAGAAAAGACAATAACGACCGGTATTTCAAATTGGGACTATACCGAAGTAATAACAGGTCTTAAAGCCGGCGAGCTGGTGATTACTACTGTAGATCGCGAGGGAATAAAAGACGGGGCAAAAGCAATTGCAAATAACGGTGAGAAATGATTCGTCTGGATTCTATTGAACGTGTGTTTCAGGTAGGCAATGAGAATGTCCATGCCCTCAATAACGTAAGCCTGAAGATAAGTCAGGGCGAATATATATCTATCATGGGGCCTTCAGGCTCTGGTAAATCAACCTTACTGAATATCATAGGTCTGCTGGACAGGCCGAATAAAGGCTTTTATATGCTCGAGGATGTTAATACAACTGATCTAAGTGATGAACAACAGGCTTTGGTACGACGTCACAAGATCGGTTTTGTGTTCCAGTTCTTCCATCTTGTACCTCGCCTAACAGCCTCCGAAAATATTGAGTTGCCTCTGATACTCGCCGGGATAAAACCGGAAAAACGTAAAGATCGTGTCAAGTCAGCTCTTGAAGACTTCGGGCTGACAGACCGTGCCAGACACAGACCTGACCAGCTCTCTGGTGGACAACGCCAGCGCGTAGCTATAGCGCGCGCTACAATCATGGAACCTCGGGTTGTTCTTGCAGACGAACCCACCGGAAATCTGGACCGAGCATCAGGTAAAGAGGTAATTGAAATTTTAGAAAAACTTAACAAAAAGGGTATTATACTTATTTTGGTTACCCATGATCCTGATATAGGAAACAGAGCTGTCAGAAAAATAAGTATGGTAGATGGCAAGATTTTAGATGATACCCTGGCATTAGAATCCAGCAAATATAGACTTTCAGATAAATAATTTCACTGTGTTATCAGTCGTCGACGTATAACTAATACGCCTTCCTCCTTCTGGCCTTGTGAAATTAATTATCTGAAAGTCTATAGATTTTTTACCGAGCCCTAAGGTATTACGAAAACTATGAAGGCAGAGGATATACTAAATTTTAGCATTCGTGCCTCAACCGGCCACAAATTTCGAACTATCCTAATACTGATAGCTATGGCTATAGGTGTAGCCTCTGT
>JAYEFW010000362.1:0-2638 GCA_034658795.1 Thermodesulfobacteriota bacterium | reverse complement strand
AGCCCTAAGGTATTACGAAAACTATGAAGGCAGAGGATATACTAAATTTTAGCATTCGTGCCTCAACCGGCCACAAATTTCGAACTATCCTAATACTGATAGCTATGGCTATAGGTGTAGCCTCTGTTGTAGTATTAATTTCCCTTGGTGAAGGCGCGAGACAGTATGTAACCAGCCAGTTCTCCTCATTAGGTACAAATCTTCTAATAATATTGCCGGGTCGTTCAGAGACAACAGGCGGCCCCCCTCCGCTGTTAGGAGAGACACCACGTGATCTGACTTTGGATGATGCTATTGCGTTAAAGCGAAGTTCTGCAATCCGTCTTATATCCCCAATTAGTGTGGGCTCTGCGCCGGTTTCATGGAAGCAGCTTGAAAGAGAGGTAATAATAGTTGGCTCAACCTCTGAGCTGTATGAAGTTCGGCATTTGTCTATGAGACTTGGCAGATTCCTGCCATCTGGTGACAATAGACGCGCAGAAGCTTTATGTGTGTTAGGCGATAAAGTAAAAAAAGAATTATTTGCAAATCAGTCTCCGCTCGGTGAATGGGTACGAATTGGTGACCGTCGCTTCAGGGTAACCGGAGTTCTGGCAAAAAAAGGCCAGTCGCTTGGGTTCGATATGAGCGATGTCGTTATTATACCGGTTGCATCAGCTCAATCTCTGTTTAACACCGCATCACTTTTCAGGGTTCTTGTTCAGGCGAGCAGTCGCGAGGCTATTCCAAGAGCCAGGGAGGCAATTTTAAAAACCATTCGTGAAAGACACGATGGAGAAGACGATATAACCATAATTACCCAAGATGCGATTCTGTCAACCTTTGACCGGATCTTAAATACTCTTACCCTTACAGTGGCAGGGATTGCAGCAATCAGTCTGACAGTGGCGGGCATACTCATTATGAACGTGATGCTGATCGCTGTTTCTCAGCGCAAAACCGAAATCGGACTGATAAAGGCGCTTGGTGCAACAAGACGTCAGATCATGCATCTGTTTCTGGCTGAATCTATAATACTATCGATAACCGGTGCTTTTTTAGGACTAATTATTGCCTTTACCGGCGTCTTGTTATTGGCAAGAATATTTCCAAATTTTCCTATCCTGATACCATTCTGGGCAGTGGCAACTGCTGTGGGAGTTTCACTATTGACAGGCTTGGTTTTTGGCGTCTTTCCTGCACAAAGGGCGGCAAAACTTGATCCAGTGCAGGCTTTATCCAGAAGATAGTATAGACTTTCAGATAATTAATTTCACTGTGTTATCAGTCGTCGACGTATAACTAATACGCCTTCCTCCTTCTGGCCTTGTGAAATTAATTATCTGAAAGTCTATAGTTTTAAAAGGTATAAATGTATGCTCATTAATGATTTTGTTAAGCTTGCCTTGAAGTCACTTATTACGCAGCGTTTGAGAAGTTTTCTTACCGCCCTGGGAATCGCTGTCGGCATTGCGTCGGTGGTTCTTCTTACATCTCTTGGAGAAGGCATACACAGGTTTGTCCTTTCAGAATTTACCCAGTTTGGTACAAATCTTATCGGAATTACACCTGGAAAATCTACAACTACCGGTATGTCAGGTGCAATAATAAGCAATGTCCGTCCACTGAGCATTAATGATGCAGAAGCCCTGAAAAGGATTCCACAGGTTATTGCTGTTGTGCCGGTTGTGCAGGGCAACGCACAGGTGGAAGCCGGTAAGCGCAGCCGAAGAACCACTGTTTTCGGAGTAGGAGCCAACACCCCGAAAGTCTGGCAGATAAAGGTTGCTTCAGGACAATTCCTGCCCGACGATGATCCTGTTGCAGCACGTTCCTTTGCTGTTTTAGGCAGTAAACTCCGGGAAGAAATGTTTGGGATGGACAATCCACTGGGCCAGCGAATCCGCATTGGAGGTGAACGGTTCAGGGTTACAGGCTCTATGGAATCCAAGGGGCAGATGCTGGGCTTTGATCTTGATGATGCGGTTTATATTCCTGCCGCCAAGGCGCTTTCTATGTTTAACCGTGAAAGCCTTATGGAAATAGATTTGCTTTATGCTGAGGGAGGTGATGCTGATGAGGTCGCTAAATACGCTACCGACCTTCTCATTGCCCGTCATGGCAAGCAGGATTTTACCGTCACAACCCAGGAGCAGATGCTCGAAGTGCTTGGTTCTGTGCTTGAAATACTGACTTTAGCTGTGGGCGCCTTAGGCGGCATATCTCTTTTAGTAGGTGGCGTCGGTATCCTTACAATAATGACTATTGCCGTCAATGAACGTACTGCTGAAATTGGTCTATTAAGAGCAATAGGAGCCGGCCGCATGCAAATACTTGCCCTTTTTATTGGCGAGGCAGTGGTACTGGCAAGCATTGGCGGCTTGGCAGGACTTATTGTAGGTGCAGGAGGAGCCTGGATTCTTGGTTTGTTTGTGCCGGCACTTCCCACACACACATCCTGGTTCTATGTCGTTATAGCTGAAATACTTGCCGCCATTATCGGTCTTTTGGCCGGTGTAATGCCGGCCCGCCGCGCAGCAGGCTTAAATCCCGTTGAAGCATTAAGAGCCGAATAATTTATACTCTCTTCATCTTTATGGGGATTGATTGGTATTTACACAGGCAAAAGAGCATATCATTTTGACGGCATAGACGTTCT
>JAYEFW010000361.1:0-1912 GCA_034658795.1 Thermodesulfobacteriota bacterium | reverse complement strand
GTGAATTTGCAGGATCTCCCTGGGCAGCGTGCGGATTATGACAGGCTGTACAGGGGTTAGAGTTTGCAGTATATCCCCATTTGCCATTAATGAATGTGCTTATATCATCCAGCCTATGGGATGAACTGGTAGTCAAATTAGTAGGTGGGCCATATTTAAATGCTTCAAGAATATCATCAGGGGTATCATCAGACCAGTCACCTGCACGATAGCTGTAACTCCGGTTAAAAATGCCTCCTGTCTGGGTGGTACCACAATGACAGTCGAAACAAAAATTGACGGTCTGGCTCGTGTGGTTATCACTAAACAACAAATAGTCGTCAGGACCGGCAGGTGAATCCGGCGATGGTTCATCTCCACCGATACTCGCATGCTGCTCGTGGCAGTGGGCGCAATGCCCATCTGTGTAGGAGTTGAGACGGCTTACGCCGGTAATAGCGTCGTTCTGTGTGCCATGGGCCGAATCAAGATAACTCCTTGCATAACTGACGCCGCCCATCTTCGACGTATGACAAACATTACACCCGGACAATTGCTGTGCGAGATCACCACCCTCATCCCCATTATAATCCCACCGCATAAGTTTATAAAAGTTTGTAGCATGAGCCCCATGGCACGAAAGACACATAACTATGTCATCGTTTGTCCCCGTAGGAGTAACTGCGCCTGACGGAGTTTCGGGCAAGTTTACTCTGGCTACCGGTGCCACAATGCTGTAATCTATATAATTTTTATATTCTCCACTCGAAGGTAAAGAAATATCAGTTGGATGCCTTATCCAGGGCGAAAAGCTTGCACCTGTCTCATCTAAATCATCACCATGATAATACTCATGACATTCCGCACAAAAGCCGCTTATAGAGCCCCCTGTGCCCGGGCTTGTATCAGAAGCACTATCGTCAGGTGAAGTAAGTCCTTTATATTCATTATGATCGGTAAGACTTGCATTTTGCCACGGATCATCACCATTATTCTCAAGGCCGAGAACACCTTTTAAGAATCGATAACTTGTTCCAGTCGAAAGGCCGTCAATAGTACTATCATCAGCATGATGAGCGCCTTTCATGGAAGTAGTTTCGCCTGTTACGGTACGGTCTCCATGACATCCATGCTTTCCTGCACATGAAAAGTTGGTCGCAGTAATTTCCGGATCTATTTCATACCCTGGCGGAGGAAACATGTCCGAATTATTTTCCTGCTCAATAGCAAATACGTTGTGCCCTTTGTTATCGTCAGTACCTGTGGCAATGTATCTAAAATTTCCCGCAGCAAGGTCTGCTCCAATGTGCCAGACTTGGGGGACCAGACTTCCCCCAATGTCTTCGACGTTATCCCCTGTGCCAGAATTATAAGCATGACAGCCAACGCAGTCGCCCAGTGTAAGACAGGGATTTGGATTTACTCCGGAAGATGGCCCATAATCAGCCATCTCAGACCCACCCTGGCTGTTGTGCATGGTATGGCAGTTTGAGCACACTCCAGTCACTTTGGCCTTAATCTGGCCGCAAAACACAAGGGAAAAAATTATGGAAAGTATATATATCAATGACTTTTTCATTATTCTTTCCTGAATAGCAAGTATCTATAGAGCAATTATTATACTTTTATACTTCCAGCACTTCTGCTACCTATATAATTTTTTATAATTCCACAAGGAATCAAAGTCAAGCAACTCTTTCTCAGTTGTCTTTTTCAGGCGCTTTTCGCTTTTAGTTCTTTTCATAAAAAGAATAACTGTTTTGCATTATCGCATAGGCAAATGAATATCCGCACCAGGATAAATACTTTTTTCAGCGCTTGTAATAAGAACCGTTGATGTTGTTTCTTCGGCATGAAGAACGAGCAGTGTGCCGAAATCAACCGGAGTTAAGTAAACATCTCCCTTTGTTTTCGGATCAAGGCGCTTCTTTTC
>JAYEFW010000360.1:0-8598 GCA_034658795.1 Thermodesulfobacteriota bacterium | reverse complement strand
CTGCATCAAGATCTTGGCACATTTCTTCGGAAAAAATCGCTCAACTCAGGTATAAATAGGCTTGACACTAAGATACCGGTAATATATTATGTAGTCCATAAATTATTGAGAGACCACATAATGCATCTGAGCTATAAAACTTCTAAGTACAAAGGCAAGGTCTATAAATTTTACTTTATTGCCGAGTCCTACAGAGAAGGCAAAAAGGTTAAAAAACGTGTAATCTGGCCTATCGGAAAGCTCAATGATGTTCAACGTGATCGGATAAGTCTCATATGTAAAGCTTTCTCTGACCCGGATCAAGTTATAACTGTCATGAACAATATTGTAGTCCAGGAAAGCAAGCCTTATCTCGATCTCGCCGTTGCCAATGCCCTTTGGGATATGTGGAAATTTTCCAAAGCATTCAATAATCATATCACTAATAGTGAGCTATCAACACCTCTGATTGCAAAGATACTAACTATAAATAAATGTGTTTCCCCTTGCTCTCATTACAGCATCCCTCAGTGGGCGAAAAAAACTGCTTTATCCGAGGTTGTCGGTTGTTCTCTTAAGAACCTCAATGATGACAAGATTTATTACGAACTGGATAAGATCGAACATAGCAGGAAATCTTTAGAGAACCATCTTTTTCAAATAACCTGCAGAAAGGACAACTCAAGCTATGACTTTGTAAACTATAATTTTTTTTCCTCATACTTTGCCGGCATGAAATGCAAGCTTTCAAGTTATGAAAAGAGCAAGGACAGCAAGCTGCATAATAAACAGGTTTTGCTGGGAATATTGGTTAATAATAAGGGTTATCCTTTTAAATGGGATGTATATCCTGGCGATACTGCTGCTGACGTCAAGACACTTGTTGGCAATGTTGATGCCTGCAAAGAACGGTTTAGATTAAAGAACATAACCCTTGTATTTGATCATGGAATTGTCTCTGACGATAATCTGGAATATATTGCTGAAAATGGCCTTAAATACATATCAGTACTGGATAAGGATCAGATACCCGATATAGAGGGAATAGACCTGTCTGTTTTTACCGGTATTTCTTTCGATAACTTCAAAGAGCGTCTATCAAAACAGGAATTTACTTGTTATGATGAATCTCTCTATTTTAAAGACCTTGGTTTAACAGGAAAACAAAGATATATCCTTGGCTTCAACCCTGTATTATTTAGGGATGAGAGAAAATGTCGAAATGAAAAGATTGCCGATAACGAAATCTTAGATGGTATCTGTGTCTTTATTTCAAATCATATAGAATCATCAGATACCCATTTTCTTTTTTCTGGAGAAAAGATCATAAAAGCATATAGAGATAAGGCCAAAATAGAAGACGCTTTCAAACATATTAAGTCCTTCTTAAAGATCAGGTCATTTTATGTAAACCTTGATGAGCATGTTCGAGCTGTTTATAGTATCTGCGTGCCGGCCTATTTTCTTAACAAAGACCTTGCTGAAAGAAGAAAAAAGATTGATGGCGTTGATTACCTTAACTCGAAGAATTTGTATGAACCTTTTCGTAGTTGTCATTATGTAACTTTGAAAGATAAACCTTCTGGCGGCAAGAAGAGTAAAACAGTTGAACTGACCCTGGAACAGGAAAGTTTGTTAAGACAACTGCAAATAAAGACAAAATAGTTTAGAGACAATGTATAGACTTTTAGGCATCTTTCAAGACAAGTCAAAAGTAGTTTACACTTTATTGATCTTGTATTTTGGCAGTGAAATTATTTATCTGAAAGTCTATAGTCCATAAAAATAAATTAGCAGAATTTGGAGGTCATATGGCTGATTTTAAAAACAGTTTTGGAGCAAGATTAACTTTAAATACCACTGAAGGGCCTGTTGGATATTTCAGCCTCAGCAAGCTGGCGGATTCCGGTTTTACTGGAATTGACCGCTTGCCTTTTAGCATAAAAATCCTGCTTGAAAACCTTGTTAGAAATGAAGACGGCAATATTATAACAACAATTGATATAGAAAATATGGCTGGATGGAAAGCTGATGCTTTGGTGTATCATGAAGTGCCTTTTATGCCTGCCCGCATACTGCTGCAGGATTTTACCGGAGTCCCCTCCCTGGTGGACATGGCCAGTATGCGTGAAGCTGCAAAACGTTTGCAGATAAATCCAATAAAAATAAATCCTCATATTCCTGTTGAGCTAATCATAGACCATTCGGTTCAGGTTGATTCTTTCGGATCCAGAGAATCTTTTGAATATAATGTTGAAAAAGAATTCAAGCGCAATTTTGAGCGATACACCTTTTTGCGATGGGGCCAGAAAAATTTCGAAAATTTAAGCGTCGTACCTCCAGCCACGGGTATAATACACCAGATAAACTTGGAATATCTTGCAAGAGTTATATTTGTCAAAAATAATGACGGCCAGAGGATGGCTTTCCCTGACACCCTTGTCGGCCTTGATTCACATACAACAATGATCAATGGAATCGGTGTAGTCGGCTGGGGCGTCGGAGGTATAGAGGCGGAAGCTGTTATGCTGGGCAGTCCATATTACCTGCTTACGCCACAAGTGACAGGTTTTCAATTAACCGGCGTACTACCTGAAGGGACAACAGCCACAGATCTGGTGCTGACTATAACTGAGTTGCTGCGAAAAAAAGGAGTGGTTGGAAAATTTGTCGAATTTTTTGGACCCGGCGTTAATGCCTTAAGCCTGGAAGATCGTGCTACTATAGCAAATATGGCTCCTGAATACGGTGCAACAATGGGTTTTTTCCCTGTGGATGATGAAACAATAAAGTACCTTCGCTTAACCGGTCGCTCTGAAAAAGTTATTGCCCTGATAGAAAGCTATTGTAAAGAACAGGGGCTTTTCAGAACAGAAACAACGGAAGATCCGCTTTTTAACGATACAATCCATCTTGACATGAGCAACATAGAGCCGAGCGTGGCAGGCCCAAGACGTCCACAAGAAAGAATTCCTCTTTCTAAAATCAAAAAGACTTTTTTAAATGACTTTAAGGAGGCATCTTCAACTGACGGATCATCTTTTAATCTCAACCACGGATCAGTTGTAATTGCATCAATCACAAGTTGTACCAATACATCAAATCCAAATGTTCTGATTGGCGCCGGACTGCTGGCCAAAAAAGCTGTTGAACGGGGGCTTTCTGTAAAACCATGGGTCAAAACCAGCTTTGCTCCAGGATCAAAAGCTGCAATAAATTATCTAAAAGCAGCAGAGCTTATGCCGTATCTTGAGGCTTTAAAGTTCCATCTTGTGGCATATGGATGTGCTACCTGTATTGGAAACAGCGGCCCTCTGCCAAAGGCGGTAGCTGATGCAGTAAAAGACCATGACCTTGTGGCAGCATCTGTTGTCAGTGGCAACCGCAATTTTGAAGGAAGAATTTCTCCTCATACCAGAGCAAATTTCCTTGCTTCACCGGCATTAGTCATTGCTTTTGCTATTTCCGGAAAGGTTACCATTGATTTTGACAAGGAACCAATTGCATTGGATAACGGCGGCAAGCCTGTATATCTTCGTGAAATCTGGCCATCAACGGAAGAAATCAAAAATACTGTAAAAAGAGTTATTCGTCCTGAAATGTACAAAAAAGCCTATGAAAATGCCTTTGAAGGATCAAATCAATGGAAAACGCTTCCCGTTCCTGAAGGAACTCTTTTTAATTGGGACCCAAAATCCACATACATCAAAGAACCCCCTTTTTTAAAAGACATAAACAAAACAATTCCCGAACTTCAGGATATAAAAGGAGCCAGGATTCTGGCATTGTTAGGCGATAGTATAACAACCGATCACATATCACCGGCAGGCGCAATTCCGGTTGACAGCCCGGCAGGGGCATATCTTATCGACCAGGGTTTAAGTCCTTCTGAATTTAATTCGTTTGGTTCACGCCGCGGGAATCATGAAGTAATGCTGAGAGGAACATTTGGAAACATCCGCTTAAAAAATAAGCTTGTACCCGACATTGACGGCGGCTGGACGGTTTTTTTACCAGATCATCAAAAAATGACAATATATGAAGCGGCAATGCAATACCAAAAAGAAGGTACGCCATTGCTTGTAATTGCAGGTAAAAATTACGGTACCGGCAGTTCACGCGACTGGGCAGCCAAGGGAACATATCTCATGGGTATTAAGGCAGTAATTGCTGAAAGTTTTGAACGCATACACAGAAGCAATTTGATATGTATGGGAATATTGCCGCTTCAGTTCAAACAGGGCGAAAACCATAAATCCATAGGCCTGGATGGAACAGAGATTTATGAAGTAGCTGGAATAGAAAATAAATTTGAGCCGTTGAAGGAACTCAGTGTTTTCGCTCAAGGAAAAGACGGCAAAAAAACTGAATTCCGGGTTATTGCAAGAATTGATTCTCCAATAGAACTCAGTTACTACAGGCATGGAGGGATACTGGCTTACGTTCTGCGCAATATGAGCGACAATTATAATTAGTGCTCAACGCCTAATTTATTGTGCTTGCACGAACAACAAAATCGTGATAGATAGACCGCACAAATCAAATCGCAAATCGGGGCGTGGCGCAGCCTGGTAGCGCGCCTGCTTTGGGAGCAGGAAGTCGGAGGTTCAAATCCTCTCGCCCCGACCACAACCAATTCAGTACTTTAAAGCCGGGGGCATCTCCGGCTTTTTTTGTAACGGGAAATATTTAATGTCGGATAAACCTGATTTAAAAGATATAAACAGTGAGTTGTCCCCTGTAGATGAAATCATTGAGGAGATCATCTCTGAGTTGCCACTGAAAGAAAGAGTTGAAATTGCCAATATGAATAAAGAAAAAGTTGAAATACTTAAAAATATTTTCAATAAGTATGTTAGAGGAAAAACCGATACAGAAGCGGATTACAGTGAATACACGGATATGATGAATAAGCTATGGTCAAAACTGCAAAAAACACACAGACTCAGAGTTGTTAAATAAGCTTTTCAGGCAGCCGTCCCAAGCAAAGCAAACAAAATTATAGACTTTCAGATAAATAATTTCACTGTGTTATCAGTCGTCGACGTATAACTAATACGCCTTCCTCCTTCTGGCCTTGTGAAATTAATTATCTGAAAGTCTATAGCTTATTATGAGTTCGTCAATTAATAACCACTTAAATCTCCCAATGGTCTTGCAAATGTAAATTTAGCGGGTTCTGCCATCATTTTCAAGAATGCCTCGTTAATATTTCCGCCCGATGCTGAAAAGGGAAGAGAGGCAATGAACATGACGGTACCTACGGCTGTTACAACAATACCAAGGGGCCTTAAAAATAAAAAGTCAACAAACATTTTCTCGGAACTGTTTTCTTCAAAACTCTGATCCTGCGCAAGGGCCGATGAACTAAAAGGGATAAGCATCAGACCTGAAATTAAAAAAATGATCACGGGTATTTTTAACATTTTATACATCTGATTATACACCTGATTATACATCTGGGCCTCCTTTTAAAAATTATTCGATCCCTGTCGTATTAACTTAGTGGCTTGACGAAAACTCAAAACACCTGAAATTATAGTCAGTTGGATGCTATTCTCAAATCAAAAATTTTTAATTAAATTTTAACAGGTATTTTACATATTGCAACTGGTTTTTGCCTTGTAACTTCTCAAAAAGTTCGGATAAAAATAAAAAAGACGAGTCCGCTGGTGATAAAATGTAAAATAGCTGACTGTTTGAGTATCTTAGTGAGCGAGTCTTGTATCATGTAATTTGCCCTGATTTATTGAGAAGTTACTTTGCCTTGTAATAACTTATTGATAATTAATGATAACTTATTCAAAATATATAGATATAGCCATAGCTCTTCCAGTATATAATACCTTTACCTATCTGGTTCCGGAAAATTTTTTCAACTTTATATCCGTAGGTAAAAGAGCCCTTGTCCCTTTCGGTAGGCGCAAGGTGACAGGATATATACTGGGCTCATGTAAAAAAACAACTCGGAGCGAGATTGAAATAAAGTCAATTCTGGATATTCTTGATGAAAAGCCTCTTTTTCCTTCATCAATAGTACCATTTTTCAGGTGGATTTCAGAATACTATATATATCCAATCGGAGAAGTTATAAAAAGCGCTCTCCCGAGTGGATTAAATCTTTATGAATATGCCGTAATATCAATTACAGAAGATGGTAAAAATGTTCTTAAAGATAATTCTGTTCCGCCCATACAAAGGGAAATCTTAAGTTCTCTTGAATCTGAATCCTGCCGACAAAAAAATCTTTGTAAAATTATAAACAAAAACATTCCAAACTCCTTAATTCAAACCATGGAAAACCTGGGATTGATTATCAGCAAGCGTGAGCTAAAAGGAGGAAGAACAAGACCGAAGTTGGAACGTTATGTATTGTTAACCAGCTCGGAAATCGCAATTAAGGAGCTTTCAGCTCCAAAAATGAAAATAATAGATGCATTAAAAGAAGAGGGTGAACTTTCTGTAAAAAAATTAAAAGAGCTGGTACCATCCGCTCTCGGATTAATTAAATCTTTGGAAAACAAAGGTTATATTTCTACCATTAAAAAAAGAGTTTATCGTGATCCATTCGGCGAATCTATTGAGACTGATAGCGCCCATATACTAACAAAAGAACAGGAAAAAGCCATTTCAAAAGTTGTAACCTCCCTTAATAAAGGGTTTTCAACCTTTCTTTTGGCAGGAGTTACTGGAAGCGGAAAAACAGAAGTTTATATGCGGATTGCAGCAGAAGCTATAAAGAAAAACTGCAAAGTTCTGGTGCTTGTTCCTGAAATTGCTCTTATATCACAGATGGAAAGGCGGTTCAGAGCCCGCTTCGGAGAGTGCGTTGCGCTGCTTCACAGCGGGCTTTCAGCAGGTGAACGTTATGACCAGTGGATGCGCATAGTCTCAGGAGAAGCAACTATAGCTATAGGTGCAAGGTCGGCTATTTTTGCACCTTTCGATAATGTTGGAGTCATTATCGTAGATGAGGAACACGATATTTCTTACAAGCAGGAAGGGGGCCTTTATTATAATGCAAGGGATCTCGCTGTTGTCAGGGCAAAGCTAAATAATGGTGTTGCATTGTTAGGATCTGCCACACCTTCGATTCAGTCATACTATAATGTTACGATAAATAAATTTACTGAACTGACTCTGAAAAAACGCATTGAAAAAAGACCTCTCCCCGAGGTCACCATAATCGATCTGCGCAAGATCAGAGATTATAGAGGAGTTAAAAAGTTTATTTCATCCGAGCTTCACGGGGCCATGAAAGAAACCCTGGAACGTGGAAAACAGATTTTGCTGTTCCTGAACAGGCGGGGCTTTGCAAGTTTTCCTGTTTGTGCATCATGCGGCAAGGCTATCAGGTGCAAGAATTGCGATATCTCTCTTACTTTTCACAAGGGAGCTAATGCATACAAGTGCCATTACTGTGGTTTTACATTAGCAGCCACTTCAAATTGTCCAACCTGCGGATCCGCCGGTATCAAGCTGTTAGGACTTGGTACGGAAAAAATTGAGGCCGCAGTCAAGTCGCTTTTTCCTAATGCAAAAACAGTTAGGATGGATCGAGATACCACCACACGCAAGGGTTCTGTTTTAAAACTGCTTAAAGGCCTGAAGGATAATACAATAGATATACTTGTCGGAACCCAGATGATAGCAAAGGGCCATGACTTTCCGAATATTACCCTGGTCGGCATAATTTGTGCTGATCTTTCTTTAAGCCTGCCTGACTTTCGTGCAGGAGAACGAACGTTTCAGCTTCTCGCACAGGTGTCTGGAAGAGCCGGCAGAGGGAATGTATCCGGCAGGGTGATATTGCAAACTTTCAATCCCGAACATTTCAGTATACTATCTGCAAAAACCCAGGACTTTAAAACATTTTACAATAAAGAAATACACTTTAGAAAGAGCCTGAGATATCCACCGTTCTCAAGGATGGTGCAGATCAAAATTTCAGGAAATGACAAGAAAAAAACAAGGCAGCATGCTCTTGCAGTGGGAAATCTCTGCAATACCTTGAAAAGAAATAATAAATCTTTTATAAAATCAATAGAAGTATTAGGACCCATTGAAGCGCCTCTACCCAGAATAGCAAAACAGTATAGATGGCAAATTCTTTTAAAAAGTTTGAGTGTAAAAGAACTTCACAGCTTAATTCATCTAATGATGTTCAGGAACTCATCAAAATTTTACAGGCAAAAAGTTAAAGTTGTTGTTGATATGGATCCATTCTTTATGATGTAAAAATAGAGGTCTATAGATTTTCAGATAATTAATTTCACAAGGCCGGAAGGAGGAAGGCGTATTAGTTATACGTCGACGACTGATAACGCAGTGAAATTATTTATCTGGAAATCTATAACAGAGGGAATTATGATTATAGCGGTAATGAGTGACAGCCATGACAACATATGGAATTTGCGTAAAGCTCTGGCAATTATCAAAGAAAAAAATGCCGGCATGATTATTCACTGTGGAGATTTTGTTGCCCCATTTATGCTGAAAGAACTCAATGAAGCAGATATCCCTGTCCACGGAGTTTTGGGGAACAATGATGGAGACCAGTATCTTCTAACAAAGTTTTCTCTAACTATTTTTACAAATATCAAGCTTTACGAACTCATC
>JAYEFW010000359.1:0-1926 GCA_034658795.1 Thermodesulfobacteriota bacterium | reverse complement strand
CGATTTCTTTTATTAGTATCCCTTATTACTGCAGTAATATGTCTCGCCGGATGTTTTGGAACTTCCGAATATATTAAAAAGGGAAGAAAATATGCTGCCGCAGGAGAATGGGATAAAAGCGTCCAAATTTTTCGGAAAGCCCATGAAGAGCATCCTGATAACATTTCGATCAAACTAATGCTTGTAAGATCAAAGCTTGAGGCTTCACTGGAGCATATGAGCAACGGCGAGTCACTTTTGAAGAAAAACCTTTATAATGAAGCCATATCCGAATTTCAGATGAGTATAGGATTCAATCCCTCTAACCAGAAGGCCGCTCTTTTAATTAATAAAGCCAAAGATATGAGAAGCTCCGCACAATATGCAAAACAGGGCCAAAATCTTATGAAAATGAAAAAATTCATTCAAGCGCGAGAAGCTTTTCAGAAGGCCATAAAATTTAATCCTGAAAACAAAGATGCAATAAAAGCACTTTCATATTTCAGAAAAAAAGAAGTTAGCCCTCCAAAGTTTAAACTTGGACTGAACTCCGATAAGCCGATTGCATTAAAATTTAAAAAAACACCTATAATCAATGTGTTTGAAGTTTTGACAAAGCTAACAGG
This sequence comes from Thermodesulfobacteriota bacterium, assembly GCA_034658795.1. Lineage (GTDB taxonomy): Bacteria > Desulfobacterota > Desulfobacteria > Desulfobacterales > ETH-SRB1 > B13-G4. The sequence continues at coordinate 1,321 of JAYEFW010000359.1, read as the reverse complement.
CATAAACTTTATCTTTGATAAAGACATGAAAGAAAGTAAGGTCACGCTGTTTATGACAGATGTATCATTTGATCATTTTTTTGAGGCATTGCTACGCACGAATAAATTATCTGCCAAGCTGATAAACAGCAATACAATGATTATTTACCCTGATACACCTGTTAAAGTTAAGGAGTATCAGGATCTTCAGATAAGAACTTTTTATCTTGCCGATATAGATGCAAAAAAGGCAGTTTCACTTCTAAGCAAAATTCTTAAAAACAGGGCTATTATCGCCAATAAAAATCTAAATTCTATTGTTATACGAGGTTCAAAAGAAGTAGTCGATATTGCCTCCAAAATCATAGCTGCCAATGACAGAACACCAGCAGAAGTTCTTCTTAATGTTGAAATTCTTGAAGTGAGCAGAACTAAGGAAAAACAACTTGGATTAGAATTTTCAGAGTCTGTGACTCTTGGTATAGGCGAGACAACCTCTGGAATTAGCAGTGATGCTTCACCCCCTGCAGGCTGGGGCTCACTGTATGATATAGGTAGAATTTCAGATAAAGAACTCCTGCTTTCTCTTCCCACGGCAACACTTAATCTTTTAAGGCAGGATGGAGACACACGAATTTTGGCGAAACCACAGATACGTGTAAAAAATTCTAAAAAAGCATCTATGCTAATAGGAGAAAGAATTCCTTTGCGTACAAATCGTCGTGTGGACTCAACCACAGGCGATATAACCTCTGATTACCAATATCAGGACATTGGTATAAAACTAGAGGTGGAACCAACAATTAACATACATGATGAGATTACATTGAAACTTAACATAGAGGTAAGCACTTTGGGTGCAAATGTAGGCACAGCGGCTGATCCTCAGTATTCAATTAAGACTCGTAATGTTCGAAGCGTTTTAACTGTGCGTGATGGTGAGGCAGTATTAATAGGTGGATTAATAAGTGATGAGGAAAGGCAGACAGTACGAAAAATTCCTCTGTTAGGAGACATTCCTCTTCTTGGAAAGCTTTTTCATAACTATAACACAGGCGATACGCAAACAGACATACTTATAATTATCACACCTATTGTTACTCGAAGTCAGGAAATACCGGAAACAAATGTAATGCAGATCTGGTCCGGGAAGGAAAAAGACTTTTCGCAAAGAGTACCCTATGAAAGCCTTTATGAGGAAAAATGCCTTGATTATCCGATGGAGGAATACTTCATTAATTCAGAAAAAACTAACAAAGATTCTCGGAACGAAAAAGAATCACAGCAAAAAATTGAAGATAATAACGATAATAAAACTTCATCAAAAAATTCTAACTGAATT
>JAYEFW010000358.1:0-1927 GCA_034658795.1 Thermodesulfobacteriota bacterium | reverse complement strand
ATGGTAAAATACCATTATCGTCATCGGTAATAATCTCCGTTGTGCCGTCAAAAATAAAAGCAACTTCTGAGTTTGTAGTGCCCAGATCTATTCCAATAATTGGTTCCATATTTTGTCTCCATGCTATTTGTTCACTATTACTTCAGCAGTCCGGATTACCTCGTCTTGTCGGACAAATCCGCCCACCTGTTCTTCAATCACTATTCCAGCCTCCTTTTGCGGGTCATTGCCCTGCCCCACGGCCCGCATTGAGGCAGGATCAAATGGCTGGCCTAAAGCGGTCACCGGAGTTATCCCGACATAGGTCAGAGCCCGGTCGAATCGGCGCATGGCCATTTCATAACCTTCAACTATACCTTCAATTCCCTGCGGCGGACGGACGAACAATCGTCTGGTTGCAGCCGCAGCCTTTGCAGCTTTAAGTCCCCGAATCAGGCCATCCCTGATATCCAGAAACGGTAATACAGCCTTTTTTTCACTTGCAAGGCGTATACGTTCTTCAAGAGTTTCGAGTTTTGATGTTCTGTTCTTTAACAGCTTTAGTGTTTCCTTCAAGCTATCAATAAAGGATTGTTGAATTCTCAGCGTGTTGTTCTGTTCGCGATTCTGGAACTTTATCTCCTGCCTCAGAGCAGTAAATTCCATCAGCAAGGTATATAGATCGCAAGAATCCATATCAACCTTTCGGTCAATGGGCATCTCTTCCGGCAGATCCGTCATCCATGCCTTAAAATCCTCTAAGACTTTTTCCTTCCATTTAGTTGCCGGAACTTCAGCCGTGTCAGACTCATAAGCCTTGATCCTCGCGGATAAAAAAACCCAAGTCCACTTCATAAGGGGCAAAAGAACATTATCTAAAATACTTTGCTTAAAGCGTTTAGCGAATTTAGCTATATAAAATTTCAGCATTAAAAACCATCCCTAACTTGCATTCGCGTAACAATTTAGCTTTATGAAACAAGCCAGATATGCGTGAAGCGGTTATATTTCAAAGCGCTCAAGTGTTACGCATCCTCAAGCAGCTCCTTGAGCCCCGCTCGTCTTCGAACCGGTGTTCGGGCGCGTCCAGTAGAAAGCAGCGCCTCTTCCGCATCTGATACTGACAGAGCGCCAAACAATTTTCCCCGGATGCGGGCTCTGGGGGTTTTGATCTGTTCATAGGCACTGGTGATTTCCTGGAATCGATTCGGATCTTTTTCCGGCGTATACTGTTTAATAAGCTCAAGATAACGTTTTCTTATCTCTTCATCAGCAACATCTAAGTCGAGTCCCAAAATAAAATAACTTGATAACATTCTATTTAAGCCTTTCCAAAGAGAAATATCCGGGCTTCACTGGAAAGGGCTTTGAGCCTTTTCTTGTCAAGAAGACTTGCGAGGGTTGAAAAAGTGTTTGCCATATCCGGGCTCTCTTTTCGAATAGTTTTTTTTAGTTCCTTGATTAAAAAATCGGGTGCTCCCCGAAGACCCATAGAGTCAATGAAGTGTTCTAATGCCCTAATAATTGTATCAAGCTGACTTTTAAAAACACCGGGATTTTGTTTCATTACTTCCAGAAATTCAGCAAAGTCTTCCGGATCAGCATATTCTTCATCGTCGTCCATGAAAAAATCATCATCAAATAAATCATAGGGCATTGTCATATCGCCCATAGGACCAAAGGATGGTACAGGCATAGTGAAATCAAAACTTTCAAGGGCGGGTTTTAACGGCCCTGATGCATGTTTTGCAAGCTGTCTCGATGCAGCTCGAAGCGGTTCCAGATCCGATTCTGAAGTTTTGTCCTTTACCTTCTGGAAAGCTTTCAGATCCATGAACAGCTCTTCCGTCAGATGCCGGATTACAACCTGGTAAAATTCGAGCAATACCTTTACTCTCCCTCCGGCATTTTTTATCCTGCGTTTTATTTCATCCAGAGCCGGTTTAAA
>JAYEFW010000357.1:0-1927 GCA_034658795.1 Thermodesulfobacteriota bacterium | reverse complement strand
CCAATAGATGTTGTCCGAGACGCTAAAGGCAGAGTATTCAACATCAAGATTCAATTTTCGTAACCCGTCCTTTATTCTGCCAATCGTGTTGGACGGAAGATCACACTTGCCATATTTGTTTCTGATGTAATTCTGAAATTCCATTAAAACTGTTACTCCTAACCCGGATAAAAAGGAAATTTTGCTATAGACTTTCAGATAATTAATTTCACAAGCCCAGAAGGAGGAAGTTATTTCGTCCACGTTCCTTATCTGAAAGTCTATATGACGATTTGTAGCACATCAAGCATTAAATACACAAGATATAAACGATGTAAAGCTCAAGGCCAAATTACCGGCGGCGTCATCACATCTGATTTAATCAGTACTATATCAAATATCCAGTTTAAATAACAGCAATTCTAATTTTGAAGAATAACACTCCCTGTTATTTACCATAAAAAAACAAAAAAAATTATATGTTGCCAGAGGTTATTGAGAAGTTACCCAAAAAACTCCTATCTAACTGAAAAAACAGTCATAATACTTCTTGCTTAATCTGCTGCTATGAGATACGAAAATATAAAAATAATCAGAAAATTAAGGGCAAAATCATGATCAAAGTGAAAAATAAGAAACTGTTAGGCTTAAAGGAAAAAAAAGAACAACTGGTCTCCATAATAAATGGTTTTGACTCTCTGATAGTTGCATTTTCGGGTGGAGTTGACAGCAGCCTTTTACTTGCCGTTGCTCATAAATTGCTGAAAAAGAATGTGGTAGCAATATCAGCAACCTCACCTATACATCCATCACGGGAAATAGAATATTCAAAAAAATTTGCCGATAACCTTGGAATTAAGCACATTCTACTTAAATCAAGGGAAATAAACCATTCCGGCTTTATGGCCAACAAAAAAGACAGATGCTACATATGCAAAAAACTTCTCTTTGAGGATATTTTAAAAATTGCCTCAGATATGGGCATTACCCCTATCGCCCACGGTGCCAACTTGGATGACCTTGATGATTTCCGACCAGGATTTTCGGCTGCAGAAGAAATGGGTGTTATTGCTCCATTAATTGACGCAGGACTTTCAAAAGATGATATCCGATTGCTTTCAAAAGATATGAATTTATCCACATGGGATAAGCCTGCAATGGCATGCTTTGCCACAAGAATTCCCTATGGAACTCCCTTAACTCAAAAAGCGCTGGGTATGATAGAACAAGCTGAAAATACCATAATAGATCTTGGTTTTAAGACTTGTCGTGTAAGGTGCCACGGAAAAGTTGCAAGAATAGAAATTGACCCTGTTGATTTTGAAAAAATATTAAACGAAACGAATAGAAAAACAATCATTAATAAATTTAAAGAAATAGGATTTTCTCATATAGCTCTGGACATGGAAGGCTATGTCATGGGAAACTTGAATAGATATTAATTTTTGGTAATTGCTGTAAAAACTCTATCCCAATCATTCAATTTGAATAGACTCGAGATAACTTTTTACACCGCCAATAGAAAAATTAAATACTTTTGATCCGGATAGCATAATGTGTGCATTGCCTTTACTTCCGCAAATTTCAGCAAATTTCGGACCAATTGATGCCAGAGGATCAGGATTGTCAGGAATAAAATTTAACGCATTTAAATATGTATCTAATCGTTCTTTCAAAGTATTAAAGTAGTCAATCTCTTTACCCGCAGATGAAGATGAAAGTATTGAAATGTTCTGAGAAAAACTTTGAACAGCATTCCAAAATGATTCTGACAATTCTTTCTTTAGAGAATTTTTATCCAAAAAAAACGAAATGCTCCATCCAACAGCCAAAATTTTTAACAATTGAATTTCATATTCCAATGAAACCCGGTTAATTTTTATATCCTCGGGCAAGTTTTGCAAAATCAGCTTTATATCTGAACGATCAATTGCAAAGTCAAATAGAT
>JAYEFW010000356.1:4659-8613 GCA_034658795.1 Thermodesulfobacteriota bacterium | reverse complement strand
GGGCATTCCCTCATAATTCGATGGAATGCCCTTTTTTTAACTCAGAAATATTGGTCTAAACCGTGGTGACATTTGCTGCAGCGGGACCTTTTTGACCCTGCTCAATGTCAAAGGTAACTCGGTCGCCTTCTTCAAGAGACTTAAAACCACTTGCATTGATTGCTGAATGATGAACAAATACATCCGGACCATCTTCCTGCTCAATGAAGCCAAACCCTTTACCGCTATTAAACCATTTTACAATTCCATTAGCCATAATTAACACCCTCCTTTGCGGAAATTCTCATAGTTCCAGACTTCAGGGCGCCACTTTGACAAATGGTACTTTTCCTTTAGAACGAAACCGGCCCGCCAATTAAGAACAGGCCTTTATTGATTAAAGAAATAATAACACCTTTTAGACGGAAAGCAAGGTTTATTATTGATATTTTTTAAAATAAAGGATTTTATTAGGGCGGAAACTATTTGGCTTGAGCCCAATTTTCTCCCACCGCCATATTAACCTTCAGCGGAACCTTCAGCGCCCATACACCCTCCATTATATTTTTAACAAGACTTCTGACTGTATCCAGTTCATCGGGAGGCACTTCAAAAACAATCTCATCATGTACGGAAAGCAGCATTGCAGATTTAAGGCATCTCTCTGTAAATGCAGAGTCCACGGTTATCATGGCTATTTTTATCAGATCTGCGGCCGTTCCCTGGATAGGGGTATTTATTGCTGTCCTTTCGGCAAACTCACGCAAGTTTTTATTTGAGCTGTTAATATCCGGCAGAAGACGAATACGGCCAAGCAAAGTGCTTGTCTTATTTGAAATCCTGGCCTCTTTGATCGTCTCGTCTATAAACTGCTTTACGCCGCTGTATCTTGTAAAGTAGTTATGTATATAGGTTTTCGCCATTTTCCGGCTTATACCCAGCTCTTTGGAAAGACCGTAGGGACTCATTCCATAAATAATGCCGAAGTTTATAACCTTGGCCTGCTGCCTTAATTCGGAATTAATTAAAGATGGAAAAACCTGGAAAACCTCTGTTGCAGTCCGGGTATGTATATCTTCATCTTCTTTAAAAGCCTTGATAAGTATTTTATCATCTGAATAATGGGCAAGTATGCGGAGTTCTATCTGAGAATAATCTGCGGCAAGCAAATACCATCCTTTTCTTGGGATAAAAGCTTTTCTTATTTCTTTTCCCTCATCGGTTCGGACCGGAATATTCTGAAGATTCGGTTCAGAGCTGCTAAGACGGCCTGTAGCAGTAACTGTCTGATTGTATGAAGTGTGGATACGTCCTGTTTCCGGATTTGCAAGATCTATCAAAGCATCAGCATATGTTGATTTAAGTTTTGCAAGAGTCCGGTGCCTTAATATTAAAGCAGGAAGTTCGTGCTGCTCTGCAAGAACTGCAAGAACATCTACATCAGTTGAATAGCCTGTCTTCTTTTTTGTCTTCTTTTGCACCGGCAATTTTAGTTTTTCAAAAAGTATTTTGCCTAATTGCTGTGAAGATCTGATGTTGAATTCTTCCCCTGCAATTGAATATATACTGCTTTCAAGCTGATCAAGCTGATGTTCAAATGATTTTGAAAGAACCATCAGCTTTTCTCTATCAACATTAATTCCCGTCATTTCCATTTTCATAAGGACCGGCACAAGGGGCATTTCTACTTTTTCAAAAAGTTCTTCAAGCCCCAGGTCTTTCAGCATGGGCATAAATACATTGTAAGCCATAAGCGTAATATCGGCATCCTCGCAGGCATACGGCACAGCCTTTTCAAGGGGAACCTTTGAGAAACAGGAAGCATTTTTACCTTTACCTGCTACTTCCTCGTATAAAATCGTCTTGTGATCGAGAAAATCAAGAGCAATCTGGTCAAGATTGTGAGCGCGCTTCGAAGGGTTAATAAGGTAAGATGCCAGCATGGTATCAAATATTACTCCGGAAAGATTTATTCCATGGCGTGAAAGGACAATCCAGTCATATTTTATGTTCTGGCCTATTTTTTTTAGTTTATGATTTTCAAGTACCGGCTTAAGCATCTTTAAAACTTCATCCCGCTTAAGTTGTTTTGGTGCATTTTTATATTCATGAGTGCACGGAATGTAAAAAGCCTCATCAGCCTTTACTGAAAAAGACAAACCCACAAGCTCTGCCGCCATTGGATTTTTAGAGGTAGTTTCAGTATCAATGGCAAATAAGCCTGAAGCCTCTAAAATCGCAATAAGATCGGAAAGCTCATCAATACTCAATACTGCCTTGTATTTCTTTTTTGATAAATCCGCCCGTTTTATAACAGACTGCTGCAACTGCCTGAATTCCAGTTTTTTAAAGAGTCCGGAGAGAACGGCGTTGTCAGGAGCTTTATATTTAAAGTCTTCAGGTGTAAAGGACAAGGATACTTTGTCATTTATTCTAACAAGTTCTCTGCTCAATAATGCCTGTTCTTTATACCGGACAAGATTTTCATGCTGCTTTTTTTTCTTTATTGTATCTACCTGCTCATATAAATGCTCCATGCTCCCGAACTTCTTTATCAATGCAAGCGAAGTCTTTGGGCCCATCCCGGGTACGCCGGGAATATTATCGGCAGAATCACCGGAAAGCCCCATAACATCAACCATCTGGCGAGGTTCAAGCCCATATGTATCTTTAATAAAATCAATATCAATTGTCTTTTCTTTCATTGGGTCCCAGATAATAGATTTATCTGTGACAAGCTGCATGAAATCTTTATCGCCTGTAACCATAATTACAGAAAATCCCGCCTCCTCTGCCTTGCGCGCAAGAGTGCCTATGAGATCGTCGGCTTCGTAGCCAGACATTTCAACAACCGGTAGGTTGAACCCTTTTGTTATATCCTTTATATATGGAATTTGAATTGATAAATCTTCCGGCATGGGAGGACGGTTGGCTTTATAGGCGTCAAACATTTCATGTCTAAAAGTAGGGCCTTTTACGTCAAAAAACATTCCTGCGTATTCTGGATTACGATCTTCTATGAGCTTTAAAAGCATTTTCGTAAAACCCAAAACAGCATTTGTTGGAAGGCCCTTTGAATTGGAAAGTCCCCTGATTGCATGATAAGCACGATAAATATACGCACTGCCGTCTATCAGGTATATTGTTTTATCTTTATACATAAGAATTCAGGTTGCAGTTTACAGGTTTTATTGGTATCTATTTTTATAAAAGTTCACCACGGAACGACACGGAGTTTCACTGAAAATTGAAAACAATGAGTAAATGTAACTACTCAGGTTCACAAGTTCCACGGTTCACGGTTAGAGAGCGATAAAAATTGAACGAGGCAGCCAACCGCGGGCCTAACAACCTGAACAGTTACGATAATTCAGTGTAATTCCGTGAAAATCCGTGGTGAACTATTACAATTTTATCTGCTTTTTATCACTAATAGATTAAAACAACAAGACCGCATAATTTGGTTAAGGGAACATATATGAAAAGAGGCAAAATAATCACTGAAGACAGTGAAATAAAACATATTCTGGCCGATTCAAAAAACATAGCAGTTTTAGGTTTGAGCCCTAAACCGCAAAGAGACTCCCATATTGTTGCCAAGTATCTTAAAGAACAAGGCTATAAAATTATTCCAGTACGACCCAAGCAAAAGGAGATTCTTGGAGAAAAAGTATATTCATCAATAGAAGATATTAAGGACCCTGTAGATATTGTTAATGTATTTAGAAACTCCTCTCAGATAATGCCGCATGCACATGAAGCTATTCGAATCAAGCCAAAAGTTTTCTGGATGCAGCTTAATATAGAAAATCATGAAGCTGCAAAATTACTGACAAAAGCAGGTATAGATGTTGTAATGAACCATTGCATAAGTGTAGAACATGGCAGACTCTTCAACTAAATTGAAATACCGTGAAAGACGGCTCCGAACAAAGCCAACAAACTGCCATTGCTGCGGCAATAAAGCCCCCTTTT
>JAYEFW010000356.1:0-4559 GCA_034658795.1 Thermodesulfobacteriota bacterium | reverse complement strand
ATGTTGTAATGAACCATTGCATAAGTGTAGAACATGGCAGACTCTTCAACTAAATTGAAATACCGTGAAAGACGGCTCCGAACAAAGCCAACAAACTGCCATTGCTGCGGCAATAAAGCCCCCTTTTACTGGACATGCAGGTGCGGCTTTGCAATTTGTCAGAACTGCATGTATGAAAATGTCTGGGGAATGTCATGTAATGGAATAACCTGGCAGTGCCCTGACTGCGGCGGACAGAACAATTTCGGGAATCAATAACGGTTCACGGTTACTCAATAACTATGTTCTTTGCCGGGAAATTTGCCTGTCTGCACTTCTTCCACATATTGTTTTATCCCCTTTTTAGCTTCATCAACAAGCCTGGCGTATTGCTTAACAAATTTCGGGACATGTCTTTCATTTAATCCAAGGAGATCGTGAAGAACAAGGATTTGTCCGTCACAATACGAGCCCGCACCAATCCCAATGGTCGGAATTGTCAGGGCTTTTGTTATCTTTTCAGAAATTTTAGAAGGAATTCCTTCTAAAACAACAGAAAATGCTCCTGCTGCTTCTATTTCAAGAGCATCTGACATCAGCCGTTCTTTATCACGCTGAACCTTGTAGCCTCCCATTTGATGAACAGACTGAGGGGTAAGGCCGATATGAGCCATTACTGGAATTCCTACTTCTGATATTGCTTTAATTATCTCACTGACCGCTACGCCTCCTTCAAGTTTAATCGCTGCTGCTCCAGCTTCTTTAAGAAACCTTCCTGCATTGGCAATTGCATGCTTCTTGCCTGGCTGGTAAGACATAAAAGGCATATCGCCCACAACCATCGCGTTCCGGACGGCTTTGGACACAATCCGGGTATGATAAACCATCTCATCCATTGTAACAGGCAGTGTGCTTGATTCTCCCTGAACCACCATCCCCAATGAATCTCCCACAAGAATTATATGCACTCCTGATTCATCAACCATCCTGGCAAATGGAAAGTCATAGGCTGTAAGGGCAACAATCTTTTCACCCTTTTCCTTCATTCTATACAAAGTTTTGATTGTAACCTGTGGCTGCATTGTATTATCCTCTTAACTTGTTATTTTTACATTATAAATCTTTTCATCAGGTGTTTGTGCCATAAGTCTCCCTTATTGTTATTCGACCAGCCCCACGAAAAATTTCGTAGCATACGCAATCAACATACCGTAGCCAAAACTCATCAGCGTTCCAATAATGATGTATTCAGCCTCCATCCTGTGCCTGGGATCTTTAACTTCTCCAAAACGAAAAACAGATTTTGCCGCAATCAGAAATCCAATGCCTGAAAGCTGTCCCATCAGGATAAAAAGAAAAATTAAGCTGCGTTCAAGCTGCCCGATCACTTTTCCGCCGTTTTTCAAACCTCTGCTGCTTGTCTTTGTCTCAATGTCGATATCGTTTTCACTGTTCTTGATTTCATCAAGAAATGGCTTTACTGCCATCCCAATAAGGATCCCTCCAGCTTTAACTGCCAAAATGGCACCTGAAAGAATGATTAACAGTTTCAGAAAGCCTTTTCCAAAAAGATCCACCCAGAATAAGGAAATCTCATTCGCGCCGGTGCCAGCAACAGTACTCACAGGCGTGATTGTGATAGCCAGAATGATTATGATAAAAATATGAGCGGCCTGATCAATAAGAAAGGCATAAATACTCCATTTGTTTGAGAGTCCTTCACGTTTGACGGCTTTCTCTTTAATCCAATCGATAGCAGGATGGGTGCAAAATATCACAAGGGGTATCTGCCATTGAGTCCAGACACCGCAAAGTACATAGCTTAAGATCGCCACTATGAACGAGTGCTTCAGGAGAATGAGAGGCCTTAGCTTATTCGATGCATCCTTATCAGACTGAAAAATAAAGTCCCCGACAAAATGAGATGCCACAAGACAAATCAGCAATTGTTTTGTGATTTCATTCACTGGTCTTTTCTACCCTTTCGCTTCTCAGTGAGAGACCCCCTGATGCTTTATACAGGCAATTTAACCTGTTTTTAATAAATACAGGCCATAGAACCTGTTTTATAAATTTGACTGTTTTGCTAAACTCTTTTCAAAAAAGCTTATAGCCTTTTCAATGGATTTCCAATCAGCGCCATTGAGATTGTCTACTACTGATTGCTGCTTGATGGGTTTATCCCACAGCGAAGCAATTTTATCTTGCTTCCATCCCTGCAAAACTCCTGTAATGGCCAGCGAACGCTTGTCTGTCCAGCGTCGTCTAACAATGGCATCTACTAATTGCACAATAATATCCAGCGCTGCTGATTTTTCATTCTCTGAAAAAATAAAACGCATGCAAACAGATTTTGAAATCTCCGCCAGCATTTTCCCTGAATTCCTGTAAGCTTCCCCGTCGCCTTCCGAAACGTTTGTGCCTGGAATAAAATCGATGGTTCCCACGCCAATGACCATGCGGGTATCCACTTTGCTTAATTCCATACGAGATTTTATATACGCACGATAGAATAATCCCACTCTAAGGGATTTGGATGGATCAGATACCAGCATTTGCCAGCTATCACCTCTAAAAATATCCACATTCATCGGGACATCCTTTTTAAAAGCCTTGCGCAAAGCCTTTGATCCTTCCTTCATCACTTTATGAAGCTGTTGCCGTTTCTCTGGCGGCAGTTTTGAGGAATCTACAATATCCCCCGTAATAACCGCGTAAAGTTTTCCAGCTTCTATCTTCATTTTGCTTTCTCCTATTTCTTACTTATACTTGCACTCGTCACCTAAGCCAGAAAGCTATCAACAGGATGTCTGTGATAAAGCGAATACACCACAACTATACCCGGTTACAAACGTGACCCCTCTGAAATTTGGGCAAAGCTTTGATCTCAATATCAATCTGGTCAAGAATCTTTTGGATCTTCAAGCCGCTCCCTGTCCACAGGGCGGCCCTGCAACACTTTATGGATATTGACAGGTAGACTCATATTTTACGGTTCCTTCTTGTTGCCCTGTGCTTTACTCAAATCAGCCAGATACCAACTATCACATATAACACGCCACTATCAGCCAATCCTTTGCTCGAACGGGTTACTTATTTTTCAATGGATATCTCTGAGGGTTTCCTTGTTGACGATATAAACTTATAAACTGGGTACGTCCCGCATATTTTCCCATTAAGAAATTAAAAAGCATCCCTGCCTTTTGTGCCTTCCACTTGCCGGATCAAATTCACGCTGCAGGTCATCCCGATCAATACGGCATAATCTGGTCCATGTGGTAATATCATCAGGCTTTCGGCTCACATCAAAACCATTGGACAAACTGACGCCAATTAAATCACTTATCATACATCGATCATGGAAGTCGTCCCAGATTGAAACTTCAATTGATAGGTCTGCCTTTGATACAACCGGCTGGAGCAAGGAATTAAATCTATTTTTCCATTCAGCGATATCAATTATCTGACGCCCTGGCCCCGAACCTTCATAACATGCTCGATGGATTTCAATAAGAGGATGTCTTTTTCTGGTACATATCATCTCTATCAGTTTAATAAACTTTCTATATCCACGGCGTGTCGGGTCAAGGTGGGGATCGATAAACATTATTGAGTTGGCGCATTGTAATATTATGCGCAAATGTTCCATATATGCTTCTATGGTACGCTCCGGCCGGACAGACGGCCCCTGTTTCCACCACTGGGTTGTTGAAAGTTTGTCAAATGGAGCTATTTCTGGAATGCCTCCAAAATTATTGGAAACCACACCTGTAGTAATAAATACCATCCAATGGCTCATTATCATGAGAAGCCAGAGCCTCTTTGCACCAGTTGTCATCATTTTGTGGTATATCAGGTAAAACCGCAGGAAAAAGGTTTAACCGGTTTTGCTTAATCAGCTTCTTTAATAACTCTTTTGCTCTAAGGTGCCATGATCTATTGTTATCATTAAAAGTTTTCAGCCATTCACCATCTCTTAAATTGCGCACTATGGCCTGATTTAAAAGAACATCCTTAAAATCCTGAAAATACAAAAACGCCATTTCTTCAGAAGAATGCGATTCTTTTTCAAAGACATTTGGCGTAAAAGCATATTCAGATATCAGCGGCATTAAAAGACCTCCCGCAGGCCTTCTTCAAAAAAGCCGCCCGGCCAGGCTTTAACAAGATCACCATGCTCGTTTAACGGCATTTCGCGGATAATACTACGAGGTCCATCCGGTTCAACGAATAAGACCATTACGTCTTCAGGTCGTATTTCTGGAATACCATCAGGCAGTTCTCCAGCAGCGGTCTGCCGCATCCGGCGCATGATGCGAAGAAGCAGATGCTCGCTGTGGGTCTCAATTAAGAAACGATTTTGGTTCTCCCCAAGAGCTGACTGGAGAAAAAGATCGCCAAGGTCTGCCTGAAGCGCCGGATGCAAATGGATTTCAGGCTGTTCGATGGCAACGATCTTATTCTGATTCGCGTATGCGCTGACCAGAACCGGCAGGACCTGACTCACACCGATGCCGACATCCCTGTGGCTGACAATGGTATCACTTCTGCGGTCAATGAGGTTTAGCTCTTGAATGTTG
>JAYEFW010000355.1:0-1931 GCA_034658795.1 Thermodesulfobacteriota bacterium | reverse complement strand
AGAGAAGGCGAGGACATTGCTTCCCGGTTTGCAGCTCTGAGTTTTTAAAGGAGGTGAAAAATATGCATTTTCCAGTTGGAATTATTTTTACAGGTGTAGTCGTATACATAGCTTACAGGCTTGGAAAAAGTGTGGGCAAAGAGGAAACAAAAGAAAAAAAAGAAATAAAAGAGACAAAATAGCTAAGGAAAAATAGAAGGGTGATGGGGAATTTTAACCATCCACCAACCAACATTCTTGAATTAAACACCAAAACAAATTGACTATTTCAAGGATATGAACTATTTTTAAAAAAATAGATGTTAAAGCAATAACAAAAAATACGTAAAAGTTCAGCCACAAAGACACAAAAGGACTTTAATTTTAAAGCCTTATCAAAAAGAGAAGAAAAAAGTTGTAGATACGGCATATACTGTACATTAAGAATTATATTATAATCTTGGCCTCCAGCATGTAGAGTCTACGGCTTGGAGAGTGCCCTTGTGCAGGAGGTTATGGGGAAATCAACTACTCAAATCGAATATCAGACTTACAAGAAAGGAGCTTATGATGGAAGTTTTTTTATTTCATGGCAAGACCTATGACGTTGATAGTCAAAATTTTTTGATTGATTTGAAACAATGGGATGAAGATTTTGCCGTTGGAATGGCGCTGGAGGTTCATATACCTGGCGGCCTAACGGAGGAACATTGGAATGTTATTCGTTTCATTCGTGACTCGTTTAAGCAAAAAGGGGAGTGTCCTTTGGCATATGAAACCTGCAGAGCGAATGGATTATCACATAGAAACCTGAAAATGCTTTTTCCAACGGGATATCTGAGAGGCGCCTGTAAGCTTGCAGGCATAACTTACAGGGATCGTACTGTGTCTTATTATGGTGAACAGGCACTTGGCTCCCGGGTGACACCAGCTTACGAAGAGGCACCGCCCAAACCGGAAGAAAAAGTTTATCGAGTGGATGCCTTCGGATTTCTTGTAGATCCTTCAGAATGGGACCGGGATTTTGCTATCAACAAAGCAGGTGAAATGAAAATAGAGGGTGGATTGTCTGATAAGCACTGGAAACTAATTTATTCCCTCCGTGATAGCTTCGAAAAAAACAATTCTGTTCCAACATTATATGAATGCTGTGATGCGAATCAAATCGAGATGGAAGAGCTTGAAAGACTCTTCCCGCATGGGTATCATCGAGGATTGGTCAAAACCGCTGGCTTGAGGGCGGTAAAGTGGTGAAGTAAGGATGCTTTTCGCCGAAGCTGTGCAGATGAGCCGTTGAACTGCCTGAAAAGCGCCAGAAATTTTTACAGGCTTGGTTTTCTATTCAGCTTACAGATTTAGTAAAGCTGTAGGAAATAAGCAGGCAAGACAGTTGACTGAACGATGAAGGAGAGTGAGATTTTTTTATGCCGAATCGCGATGGAACAGGTCCACAGGGCAAAGGAAGCGGCACAGGCCGAGGCAGAGGAATGCGCTACGAGCAGCAGCGCCTGGAATGCGGAAAAGAGAGGTATCCTGAAGAAAACCCTGCTTCAAGTGCAGGGGAGATCGGATGGGAAGTTGGGGCCGGTCCCGGAGGAGTCTGCATATGTCTGAGGTGCAAAAAGGAAGTGAAACATGTCACGGGCATCTCGTGCGCTGAGATGAAATGTCCCGATTGCGGTATACCCATGGCACGAAAACTTTGAGAAAATTGGATAGCATGTGTATGGGGACATCTATGATTTAGGGGAGATTAAGTAATCCTTAAGTTAATGACACTGAGTCGTCAATAGTAAAACAATAATCAGGAGGAGGAGCTATGTCTAAACAAAATTTTATTGTAATTGGGATTACGTTATTTTTAGCATTGTTCATTATTAATTCTAATGCGTTTGCCATTAGCCAGGAAACCGAACAACTGCTGAAGCTTCTGGAAAAGAAAAATATCATTA
>JAYEFW010000354.1:3579-8631 GCA_034658795.1 Thermodesulfobacteriota bacterium | reverse complement strand
TCATATTACAAAAGTGTAATGCAAACGTAATTGATCTGGTTCACGGTTGGTTGCCCTGACCTCTGACCTTCCGAGGGATACTGGTGGGAATGGTATAGAATTAAATCGGTGACACACCTTTTTACTGGTATAAAACACAAACATGTGGTAAGTGAAAATACAAACAGGATAAGGGCTTGGTCAAAAACAACTTAGTGAAGTTGGGATACAGAAATGCCAAGTTGTTTTTTGACCAAGCACTAAGGCATAACCGGTTAGGAGGGGCTTTTATGGATTCCCGGGAATCTCGAAGTGTGTGAGGCTTCCGGATGACCTCCACATTTGCAGGGCAGGCGGATGGTGTGTCGTTGAAAAAGGTAACATGTCTAATATACTCGTGATAGAAGAGGGTCGAAAGTGCTTGAATCATGTTGAGAAGGCGCTTGTGCCCCCTCACGATCTCGATTGTTGGTCCGATGGAAAAGATATCGGAACGGTTTTAAAGCAAAAAGAATATGCAATCATTCTATTGAGTCTCCAGTTGGAGAAATTGGACAGCTTTGGCATGTTGAAACGTGTCAAGATGTTGAGTCCCCATACACCTGTTATAGCCACAAGTGAAATTGATGAACCAAGTTTGATCGTCAAGGCAGTTAAAGAGGGCTGTTTTGATTTTATTACAAAGCCTTTTTCAAAGGAAAAGATACGGTTGTCCATTCAACTGGCACTGGAACACAGACATCTGAGAAATGAAATTGACTACTTAAGACGCGAGCAAGACGTGGTTTACGAATTTGACAGAATTATCGCTCGTAGTCCTTCAATGAAGCAAACCATTGTCACCCTCAAGAAGTTTTCCGGAACAGACTCAACAATTTTGGTTACTGGAGAAACCGGAACAGGTAAAAGCTTTTTGTCCGGGGCTATTCATTTTAACAGCGCCAGACAAAACAAGCCTTTTATTAAAATCAATTGCGCCAATATTCCGGAGTCCCTTTTGGAAAGCGAACTGTTTGGCCATGAAAGAGGGGCTTTCACCGGTGCAAATAAGACACGCATAGGAAGACTGGAGCAAGGAAAAGGGGGAAGCGTACTTCTTGATGAGATTGGTGAAATGAGTCTGGGTCTGCAAGTCAGGATGTTAGGGGTGCTGGAGGAAAAATCATTTGAACGTGTCGGTGGAAACAGCACCATCCATTCAGACGTCAGGATCATTGCAGCTACAAACAAGAGTCCGGAAATAGAAGTAGCCAAAGGTGCATTTCGAGAGGATCTGTATTATCGTCTTAATATCTTAAGGATACATTTGCCGCCTCTGAGAGAACGAAAAGAATGCATCAAGCATTTGGCTTATCATTTTCTGGACAAAGCCTGTCGTAATTTGAAAAAAAAAATTGAGGATTTTTCCCCAGAGGCGCTGGAAGCCTTTAAATCTTATTCCTGGCCAGGGAATCTCCGACAGCTCGCCAATACCATTGAAAGAGCTGTTATTCTCGAGGAGTCACATCGGATTCAGGCAGAAAATATCATCCTGTCAGAGCCGATCAAGAGGGAGTCAAAAGAGGAAGCCATCACTCATGCTCCTGTTCACTCGCTTGCAGGCCAGGAAAGGGATGCCGTTTTGAGCGCATTAGAGGAGAGCCTTTGGGTGCAAAAGAAAGCAGCCGGGTTGCTGGGTATTAGCCCCCGGGCACTTAATTATAAGGTTAAAAAACTTGGCATTACGCACCCTCACTGGAGAAAAAACACATGATTCCTTTGCTCGATACTGTGCCATCTCTACACGGTGCCATAAGAGTTACTTTAACCCCTTTGAGGTGTATGAATTGCTCATTGAAGTCGCATTGGCCTTCGGGTCCAAAATAGTCTTGAACGATTCCCCAAACAAAATGCATCAAAGTGGTCTTAAATTCCGTGAGCATGGAATCATATGAAGCCCAGTACTCAATGTCACTTTGCACTTCAATTTCAAGGTGTGGTACCTGCCTTTCTGCACTGGAAATCTTCCGGAAGGTTACGTCAATGGTACCAAAAGGTGTCAAGAAACGTTTTTCCGTTGTTCCCTCCTTGTTCACTTTTGTGGACAAGACCACAAACGGTATGTTTAAATGAATATTGTGCATCAAGTGCCTCTCTTTTTGTTGGAGTACATCCTTATTCGCCAGTTCCAAGTTATATAAGCAACTTTTATTCCAAAAAAGGAACTTTCTATGAATTGTGAGATGAGCTATTAGCCGTTAGCTTAACCGTCCATTTCTAATACAAAGTTTTTTTAAATAAAATTAATTATGGAGGATGCATGGATTATAAGAAGACCCTCAACCTTCCGGTTACAAAGTTTCCCATGAAAGCTAATCTGGCGAGGCGCGAGCCTGACCAGTTGAAATCATGGAAGGAGTGCTGTTTATACGATAAGATAAGAAATGTTTCCAAAGGACGGGAAATGTTTATCCTGCATGATGGCCCTCCTTATGCAAATGGTAATATTCATATTGGCACGGCTCTTAATAAAATTCTGAAAGATATTATTGTGCGTTCACGTCAGATGTCCGGTTTTGATGCTGTTTATGTGCCGGGCTGGGACTGTCACGGGCTTCCTATTGAGCATAATGTTGACAAGGAGCTTGGATCTAAGAAAAAAGATATTTCTCAGACAGATTTCCGCAGATTATGCAGATCATATGCAGAAAAATATGTTGATATCCAGCGTGAAGAGTTCAAGCGTCTTGGTGTTATGGGGGAATGGGACAATCCTTATTTGACGATGAATTACAATTATGAATCCATAATTGCACGGGAATGCTGCAAGTTTGCTCTGGATAACAGTCTTTTCAGGAGCAAAAAACCTATACACTGGTGTTGCAGTTGTAAGACAGCTCTTGCAGAAGCGGAAATCGAACATCATGACGAGCCTTCACCTTCTATATTTGTTAAATTTCCTTTAATAGACGACCCTGGTATTACCGCGTTGAAAGATAAAAAGGTCAATTTGATTATATGGACTACAACGCCCTGGACATTACCTGCAAACCTTGCGGTAGCTCTTCACCCCGATTTTGTTTATGCAGTTGTTGAAACAGGAGATGATGAGGTTTTTATTCTTGCAAAAGATCTTGTTGACAGTTGCATGAGAATTTTTGGAATTTCTGATTTTTCCATAATCGCAGAGATTGATGCTAAAAAGCTTGAGCATAAAAAATGCCGCCATCCTCTCTATAACAGGGAATCCCTTATTATCCTTGCTGAACATGTTACGCTGGATGCAGGGACCGGATGTGTTCATACTGCTCCAGGGCACGGGCGTGAGGATTATGAAATCGGGCTCTTATATGATCTGGATCCTTATTCTCCGGTAAATGAAAAAGGCTGTTTTACTGATGATGTTGAGTTCTTTAAAGGCCAGTTTGTATTTAAAGCCAACGATGGGATTATTGATAAATTGAAGGAGACCGGGGCACTTGTTGCTCAGGAATCAATTTCGCATTCCTATCCGCACTGCTGGCGCTGCAAGCGGCCTGTTATATTTCGAGCAACTCCGCAGTGGTTTATATCTATGGACAAAACAGGCCTGAGAGAGAAAGCTCTTGATGAAATAGACAGGGTTGAATGGATTCCTGCCTGGGGTAGAGAAAGAATTCACGGAATGATTGAAAATCGACCGGACTGGTGTGTGTCCAGGCAGCGGGCATGGGGTGTACCTATAACTTTATTTTATTGTGAAAAATGTGAGTCTGTATTCATAAATCATGAAACAGTAAATAAAATTTCAGAGCTTTTTGAAAAACATGGAGCAGATGTCTGGTTTGAAAAACAAGCCGAAGAATTTCTTTCGCAGGACGCTGTGTGTCAAAAATGCGGGCATAATAAATTTGTTAAAGAAACAGATATCCTGGATGTCTGGTTTGATTCAGGTGTGAGCCATGCAGCGGTTCTTGAACAGCGCTCGAATTTAAAATGGCCTGCTGATCTTTATCTGGAAGGAAGTGATCAGCACAGGGGCTGGTTTCACAGCTCACTTTTAACAGCCGTTGGTACAAGAGGCAGAGCTCCTTACAAGTCGGTATTAACTCATGGTTTTGTTGTTGATGCAAAAGGAAGAAAGATGTCCAAATCCATAGGCAATGTTATTGCTCCAAAGAAAGTTATTGATAGATATGGAGCTGAAATTCTTCGTCTATGGGTTTCCGCATCTGATTACAGGGATGATATAAGGATTTCTGAAAATATCTTGCAACAGTTAAGCGATTCATACAGGAGGATCAGAAATACCTGTAGATTTATGCTCGGCAATTTATATGATTATGATCCGAAAACAGACAGGGTGCCATATGATTCAATGCCTGATATTGACAAGTTTGCTTTGCACAAGCTGCAGGGACTCATTGAGAAAACTCTGAAAGCTTATGAAACTTTTGAGTTCCATGTTATATACCATACGCTTTACAATTATTGTACTCTCGATCTTTCCGCTTTTTATCTGGATATTCTTAAAGACAGGCTTTACACATCACGTCCGCAATCAATTGAACGAAGAAGTGCTCAGACCGTAATGTATATAATACTGGATTCTATTATCAGGATTATGGCTCCCATACTTTCTTTTACGGCAGAAGAGGTTTGGAAGTTTATGCCTGATATCAAAGAAAAAGAATCCAGCGTTCATCTTTCTTCTTTGCCAAAAGCAAATGAGAGCTGGAAAAATGAAAAACTGGCGCAAAAATGGGAAGCTATAATCAGGGTAAGAGGTGAAGTGACAAAAGCTCTTGAAGAAGCAAGAGCAAAAAAGAAAATAGGGCATTCTCTTGATGCAGTTGTTACAATCAGTGCAAATGAAGAACTGTATGAAGAACTGTATGCTTATGAAGAAGACTTGAGAACCATATTTATTATCTCAGGAGCTTCTCTTATTAAAGGAGAAAAATTAGATAAAGCTTATAAAAGCACGGATATCGAAGGACTTGATATACTCGTTGAACCGGCGAGTTCTGATAAATGTGAACGCTGCTGGATACACGATCCTTCCGTGGGTTTAAATTCCGAGCGTCCAACTATCTGCAGCCGCTGTGAAAAGGC
>JAYEFW010000354.1:0-3479 GCA_034658795.1 Thermodesulfobacteriota bacterium | reverse complement strand
AAACTATGCAAAACAAATACTTAAAACTTGCTGTCATTGCCGGATCAGTAATTATTTTTGATCAGATTACAAAAGCCATTATCTTATACTCCCTGCCTTTGTATCATTCCATTTCAGTTATACCAGGATGCTTCAGCTTAACTCATATTCATAATCCGGGCGGAGCGTTCGGATTTATGGCTAATCAGAGTCCGGTTTTGCGCAGCATGATTTTTCTTTTTTTCTCAGCATTGGCTGTATGTTTAATCTTCTATTTCTACAAAAAAACACCAAAGGAATATTCATTGCTTACAGCGGGTTTTGCGCTTATTTTCGGAGGCGCCATAGGCAATCTGATTGATAGAATACGTTTCGGCAAGGTTGTTGACTTCCTCGATTTCTATGTGGGCAGTCTTCACTGGCCGGCTTTTAATATTGCGGACAGTGCTATTTCTATAGGAATGGTTATTTTTGCATATCACTTTCTTTTTAAAAAATTTCCGTATTAACGAAATATGCATCCTATTCTTTTGAAAATTGGTGGCATTACTCTTCATACTTACGGTTTTTTTGTTGCCATGGGATTTCTTGCCGGAATTTTGCTGGCAAGGAGTGAAGCAAAAAGGTTGGGCGTTGATCCTGAGAAGGTAATGGATCTTTGTTTTTACATCCTTATTGCCGCCATCGTTGGTTCGCGCCTGTTTTATGTTGCAGTTAACTATGAGCTTTTTCTTTCAAATCCCCTGGATGTTTTTAAGATATGGACTGGAGGGCTGGTTTTTTATGGCGGTTTTATAGCTGCTTTATTCACAGCATTTATTTATTTAAAGATGCACAAAATGCCTGTTTGGCTGACAGCAGATATAGCAGCGCCATCTCTGGCCATAGGTCATTTTTTAGGAAGGCTGGGCTGTTTTTCAGCAGGATGCTGTTTTGGCAGGGAATGCGATCTTCCATGGGCAGTGACTTTTACACATCCGGAAACTCTTGCACCCATTGGCATACCAATCCATCCAACTCAACTTTATTCTTCCATAAGCAATCTGATTATTTTCTTTTTTCTCTGGTTTTTCCGAAAACGTACCAAATTTCATGGTCAGTTATTTTGGATATATGTTTTACTCTATGGAATTACACGTTCATTTATAGAGATATTTCGTGGTGATTTCAGGGGGAATCCTGTTTTTGAGCTGTTATCGGTTTCCCAGACAATAGGAATATCGATGTCCGTTATTGCCGTTATTATGTTAATTCGTTTAACCACTAAGAAACAATTGATAATTGATGATTGACAATTGACAATTTGTGGAATCGCTTCGCTCTGTTTTTTTAAAATTGGCAGAATTCCTTCAATTGTCAATTATCAATTTTATACCCAATATGTCTGAGTTTAAATTTAAAGAACTGGGGAATTATCTCCTGACCCTGTCAAAAGATAAGGCAAAGAATAAGTTTGTTTCTGTATATTTGATTTATGGGGAAGAACTGCTTTATAAAAAAGCATTGGATATTCTTTTAGCTGCTGTTTTGCCTGATAAATCATCAAAGGCTCTTAACTACGAGCCTTTTGAAGATACAAATGAAAATATTTATGAAATTGTAGAAAAGTTAAACACATTTTCTCTAATGCCCGGCGAAAAGGTTATAGCTGTCTGTGATTCAAAGATATTTTATTCGAAGTCTGATACAGAAAATATTCTTAAAAAGGCAGAGGAAGCATGTGCGGATAATAAAATTAAAAAAGCTGCTGAATATGTTGTAAGTGCTCTCGGTCTGTCAGGTCTATCGTTTGACGATGTTCGCAGATCTGACGGCAAGGCAAAGTTAAAACTTGATAACACCTTAAATGAGAAGAAGTGGTTTGATAAAGTTATAAAATATTGTGTTGATAACAGCCTTACCGTATCGGCGCCGGAAGGTAATGACAAGGTTTTGCAGAAGGCTGTTGAAAAAGGATTCCCAAAAGGAAATCATCTTATTATCACTACCGACAGGGTTGACAAAAGACGAGGTCTTTATAAAGCAATTAATAAAAATGGAATAATTATAGACTGCTCTGTTCCGGGAGGACAGACACGATCCGATAAAATAGCACAGGAAGCTTTTATAAAAGAAATGATGAGAAATATCCTTGCTAAAGCAGGGAAGTCGGTTGATAACAATGCATACTTGGCTATGTATGAAATGACTGGATTTGACCTTAGGACTTTTGTGAACAATCTTGAAAAGCTGATCAGTTTTGTCGGAGATAGAAAAAAGATAACCGTTGAGGATGTCCGGAATGTTTTAAAACGGACCAAAAACGATCCAATATATGAATTAACAAACGCAATATCAGAGCGGAATATAGAGGATACGTTATTCTTCTTAAACTCTCTTCTTTCCAGTGAATTTCACTATCTTCAAATTTTTACTGCAATAACAAATCAAATCAGAAAATTATTGATTGTCAAGGAGTTTGTCGAAAGCTCTTACGGCAGAGAATGGCATGCGGGTGTTCAGTATAATAAATTCAGGAGCAGTATTATGCCGGCAATACAGGAGCATGACAGTGTTCTATTGAAACAGCTTGAAGATTGGGAGAATATTATTTCAAAAGATGAGACTTCAGATAAAAAAAAGAAAGGAAAATCGAAAAAAAGCAAATTAAACACAGATCTGTTGATCGCCAAAAACCCTAATAATCCTTATCCTGTTTTTCAGTTGTTTAGTAAATCGGAAAGATTTACTAAAGAAGAATTGCTTGACTCTATAGAATATATGAGCAAAGCTGATTTGCGTCTTAAATCTACAGGTCAGAATCCAAAACTTGTACTGGAAGATGTGTTTTTTCACATTTGCAGGAAAAGGGCAGGGGTTAAAGGGCAGGGATTAGGGATCAGGGATTAGGGGACTAATAAATGGGTTTTATTAGACGGCAGGAAATTCAACTCACCATAAAATTTTTAGTGTGGCAGTATCAAAAAGCAAATATCCCGGTACCTGAACATTCAGCCATTGAACAACAGGCAGGTAAAATAGTTGATGATGCGCATTGCATAGCACGTGAACGGGGTAGTAATGTTTTGTCAATTATTAAAGAACTGGTAAGTGATTTAAAAAAGAAATAACCATTCCAAAAGATTATGGGTTAAGCACTATGAAGCTCAAACATATCGGTGCAGAACACAGAAAACATCTTCGTATAAACGAACGCTTAAAGTTTAAACTTAAGACAAACCATTTTGATGTTGTCACTGAGACGATAAATTTTAGTTGTATTGGGGCATATTGTCAGGCAAACAAGTATATTTCTTTAATGACCAGCCTCGATATAGTCCTGGCATTACCTATCGTTGATAAAGAGGATGAATTTGAGTATGTAAAATGTACTGGCTTGGTGGTGAGAGTTGAAAAGGTTTCGTTTGACGCTAATAAGCGTAACGCTTACAATATAGCTATTTATTTTAGTGAGATTGAAGACTCTGAGAAGCAGAAGATTGAGAGTTTTGTCGGAAGAC
>JAYEFW010000353.1:0-1938 GCA_034658795.1 Thermodesulfobacteriota bacterium | reverse complement strand
TATTCCTCAATCAGTCTTTCTATAAAACCATCTACTAAAAAAAACCATAAAATGGAAATAACAACTGTGATGCCTAAAAAGGCAAAAAGACCCTGCCAGCGTATCCAAGTTTTCATGAAACACCTCTCTATTCTGATACAGCCTGATAAGCCGTATAGAGCTTACTTGCCTTAACTGCCTGTATTATCCGGCTTCTTTGTACCCATCCAAGCAGATTACTCCGATACTTGATTATTGCCAGCTTTGAAAATATAAATGCAGGGATAAACAATATGAAAGAGAAGAGTAGGCTTCTCATAACAACAGAATTATTAAGTTTTTCAAGTCTGAAAAAAGTTATATTGTAAAGAGATGTCCCTATGGTTTCTAAAGGTTTTGCAGTTAAAACCGCAAAACCGATCGAGTGGAAAAGCGGATCCAAAAGATAGGCGATTCCTGAAAAGAATATCAATCCCAGAATAAATGACGAAATATTAATTCTGATTATCAGTACTATAAGCAGAATAAATAAATTATGAAGACTGAAAAGAGGAGTGAGGCCGGCTATCATGGCAAAACATAATGCAAGGCTGATTTGCCCCGGCTCTGTTTCTGAGTTAAGTACCTTAAGTAACCTGGCAATCATGGTAAGCATTTTTTTCTCCCTGCATGAGCTTCGGGTGTGATACCTGAAGTGTTAGAGCTTTGAGTTATTGAAAAAGTTGCAGATAGTTAGCAAAAAGCCTCGGGTTAACCCTGGAAAAGCGATCAAAATCCGTTATTATCTCCATTCCGGGTATTAAAGCTTTTACTACAGGTATATCAAGGTCTTTTCTGGTCAAGTTTACATATAGCGGTTTGTAGTTATTAGCTATAAGCAGAGTTTCAAGAATCTCCAGATCCTTAACAGGATTACTGGTTAAGTAATCGGGCAGATTTTCAAAGCAAAGCATAGGCAGCTCATCAGGGCCGGGATTTGAAGCAGGTCCATTTGGGTAAGGATAAGGAGTTTCAGTTAAGGCGGAAATAAGAGCTTTTTTGCCATCAAGGTGAGCAGCGGTTCCTTTAACAATTTCTTCGTTTTGGCTGACAACAAAACACTTGTAGCATGGGACACCGAATGCCCGGCTTATATCCTGAAATTGAACCACTATCCCTTTGGTTTTATACTCTTCCAATAAATTTGCGATCTGAGGGTCTTCAGCCTCAAGCCTGAAGCATCGAGAGGGGGTATAAAGAGATAATCCTTCGCTTTCGCGTTCAATAATTTCTAATAGAGCACTTATTTTTGCTTCTTCTATTGAGTTCCCGGACGCAAGACCGGTTGAACCAAGTCCGCTGAACAGATCAATTTCATCCAGATTGCAGAAGAGAAACACACACTGGGCTGGAAGCAGGATGGGCTGCATACTTTGACCACACTGCTGTTCACCTTCAAGCCAGAATAATGCTTCGTTGTTATATGGGGTTTCTAAAACCAGATTGTTTGGGTTTACTGCGTTTTTTCCACCTTTAATTAAATCTTCGTACTTTGCATGGGTTAATGGATATTCCTTTATGAAATCAAATGTGCCTTCTGAGTTAAAGCCGGCAAATGATGACTTGCGTTCAACTATTTCCATGCTGTATGATGCCCGTGCCGCATCAAGAGAAAGACCTTTGCCGTAGCTGGTTTGATCACCTATAAAAATATAGTTGTGGCGGCTGTTCCTGACGGAGTAACCGATATGCCATTTCCTGAGGAGCGCAAAAGGGCTCAGAGATGATTCATGCCTCATTTCCGTATCCGTGAGAATATTATATTCTATAAGTTTGTTCAGAGCATGCTGAGCGGTTGTCTTAAGCGGAGTAATGTATTTATTTTTTTTTGAGCAATTCCCTGCTATTTTGTCATAGATTCCGCGGATATGGACATAATTGTTTTGTATCTCCGAAAGTTTTTCTTTGCCGAACAATAGC
>JAYEFW010000352.1:0-8691 GCA_034658795.1 Thermodesulfobacteriota bacterium | reverse complement strand
CTGCATCACATGAAAAAAAAAGCCCTCCATCTGAAAAAGAATCAGGGGTCACATTTAAAATACCCATAATACACGTACGATTACCGAACGAAAGGCTGTGAGAACCCCATGAAAGTTTATATGATTTGTAACCGTTCAATCTTCATCGCTCTCTAACCCCAATACCTGTTCCCTGGCCCCTGATCCCTAATCCCCGACCTGCACTACGATAGCTCAATATCCGGTCGCATGGAACGAATTAGATCATCAAGCTCTTCTCCTTTGACGGTTTCCTTTTCAAGCAGAAGTTCAGCCAACTTATGGAGGATATCTATATTCTCTTTCAAAATTTCTTTTGCGCGTTTGTATGAATTCTTTATCAGAATAGTTACTTCTTCATCAATTTTTCTGGCTGTTTCTTCGGAATAATCTCTTGGGTGTGATATTTCACGACCCAGAAAAACCTGTTCTTCACCCTTGCCATAAGAAAGCGGTCCCAGCTCTTCACTCATGCCCCATGACCGCACCATTCGCTGGGCAATATCCGTCGCCTGTTTGATATCGTTGGCTGCCCCCGTGCTTATACGGTTAAAAATAATATCTTCTGCAACTCTTCCTCCAAAGGAAACGGTCAACTCGTTTTCCAACTGATCCTTAAATTTAAAATCTCTCTCTTCCGGTAAAAACCAGGTAATACCCGCTGCACGTCCCCTTGGAATAATTGTAATTTTGTTAACCGGATCCGCTCCCGGCAGGAAACGAGATACAAGAGCATGGCCGCCTTCGTGATATGCCGTTACTTTCCTGTCCTCCTCCCTTACTACTTTAGATTTGCGCTCAAGCCCCATGTAAACCTTGTCTTTTGCATCTTCTAAGTCGGCCATATCAACCTTTTCTTTATTTCTTTTAGCGCCAAGCAGAGCAGCTTCATTGACAAGGTTTTCCAGATCAGCCCCGGAAAATCCAGGTGTTCCCTTTGAAAGAATAGTTGGGGACACATCGGATGCAACTGGTGTTTTCTTCATGTGAACTTTAAGAATTTCTTCACGGCCTTTAATATCCGGAAGTGAAACAACGACCTGTCGGTCAAAACGGCCGGGACGCAATAAAGCAGGATCAAGAACATCAGGCCTGTTTGTAGCGGATATTAATATGACGCCTTCATTTGATTCAAATCCATCCATCTCAACCAGAAGTTGATTTAAAGTCTGTTCTCTTTCGTCATGTCCTCCACCGAGACCAGCTCCTCTGTGCCTTCCAACAGCATCTAGCTCATCAATAAAGATAATGCACGGAGCGTTCTTTTTACCCTGGACAAAAAGATCTCTTACACGCGATGCCCCTACCCCGACAAACATCTCAACAAAATCAGAACCGCTTATACTAAAAAAAGGCACCCCGGCTTCGCCGGCAATAGCTCGCGCCAAAAGAGTTTTTCCTGTTCCCGGCGGTCCCATAAGAAGAACCCCTTTAGGTATTCGTCCACCAAGACGTGTAAACTTCTTGGGTTCTTTGAGAAAATCAATAATTTCTCCCAATTCTTCCTTTGCTTCATCAATTCCGGCAACATCTTCAAAGGTTACTTTAGGAGCCTGGTCTGATTGAAGACGAGCACGACTCTTCCCGAATGAAAGCGCCTTGCCGCCACCAGCCTGCATTTGACGCATAAAAAATATCCAAATTCCAATGAGTACAATCATAGGAAGCCATGAAACAAGAAGAGACATGTACCAGGGTGACTCTGATGGTGGCTTTGCATTAATGGCTACGCCCTTTTGCCTGAGCATCTTGATAAGATCGCTGTCCTGAGGCGCAAACACTTTAAAACGATTACGGTTTATATCTGTTACAAAGAGTTCCTGGCCTTGAATAACGACCCCTTCAATTCGCTCTTCATCGACCATTGCAAGAAATTCCGTATAGCTAATTTTTCCTTCAGGCACTTGCTGCTGATTAAAAAGATTATAAAGCATTATCATCAGCAACGTAATGACAAGCCATAAAGCAATGTTTTTATAAAATGGGTTCAAAAGACATTTCCTCCAAAAATTTATTGTAAACGTTCCATCATATTAATCATAATTGCTTATTAGGCAAGAAAAACTTCCATTTTAAGTATATTTCTTGTTGATTGTTTTACTTTAAAAAAATCATCTATTCTGTAACCGACAACCCACATTATTTTTTCATGACTAAGCAGTATCGGGCATTTAGCGCGCTGAGCTCTTGTAACCTTATTATTAATAAAGTATTTTTTTACCTTCTGTGTCCCTGACATACCAAATGGTTGAAACCTGTCACCAGGTCGAAAGTTTCTTAAAACCAAAGGGAAGCTAAGTTTATCCATATCAAAAAAAGCATTATTATGTCCAGCGCAACGGATATCTGACAAATCTTCAATGTCAATCTTAGAAAATTCAATATTTAAACCAAGTTCCTTAATTAATAAGTATCTGGGAAATATCTCTTCTTTGAAGCCGGCTTCAGGTTTTAATATCCTGTATTCAAATGAAAGTTTATTCTCATCTCTTAATTTCTTGTATAGGTCACGCAATACCATTTTTTCCCTTGAAAAGGAAACAGAATCTTCATCTCGTTTAATCCAAATACGATCGGGAAGGTCGATATGGCCAAAAGCATGTCCGCTATTTAAAAGGGAACTAACGGAATCTATGTGCGAAAAGTTAATGCGCCTCAAATTTCCTTTTATTTCTGCAATTGCTTTTCTTATAATTCTCCTCCGGGCCGCAATATGCAATTCATTAATTGAAGAGATTGAAAGGGTAACTGAATTATTCTCGGCAGTTAGAACAGATTTATTGAATATGGGCTTTATTAAATCATCTATCCATTCCTCTTCAGATCTTGTAATTGATGCAAAACGGTTAATAGTTTCCACTATCCTTTTATTATAAGAAGATCTTAAATGTGGTATTAAATGATGACGGATTCTGTTCCGAAGATATCTCTGGTCATTATTTGACTTGTCTAAAACAAACTTTAATCCATTAACCGCCAGGAATTCAAGTATTTCAGATTTGGTTAATTTTATTAAAGGACGAATAATTTTTCCATTCCTTACCGGTGGTATTCCTGAAATACCAACGGGACCACTTCCCCGCAATAAATGCATTATTACAAGCTCTGCATTATCATCAGCATTATGACCGAGAGCAATCTTGTTGAACATGTATTTCTCTGCGATACTTTCAAAAAATCTGTAGCGAACAATTCTTGCCGCTTCTTCCAAAGACAACTTTTTTTCATGTCGATATTTACGAACGTCTTCCTCTTTAATATAACAAGGCAAATCAAGTTTGCGTGCAAGTGATGCAACAAACTCAGCATCATCGTCTGAATCTTTTTGCCTGAGACAGTGATTTAAGTGAGCAACACCGACTCTAAGGGAAAATCGTTGAGTCAATGAGAGTATAATATGAAGCAGAGCTACGGAGTCAGGCCCGCCTGACACACCAACCAGAACTGAATCCCCTGTCCCAATCATATTGTGAGCCTTAATGGTTGCCTCTACGGTTTTTATCAATCTGTTTTTGTAATCTTTGAGTGGTGATAGCATGAAACAGTTCTTAATATCCAAGTATATCTGCTAATATGAATCATAATAAAAAGGTAAGCGTTCACTGAACATTGAAAATAGAAATTGGAAATTTGGCCTTCATGCTTTTGTACTGTTCTTCCCAATTTCCATTTTCTATTTTAATCTCTCCCCAATTTCAAGCTTCAAGCCGTGAACGGTTATATAAAAAGTTGTATAAACCTAATATAACTCATAATTAACATTTTTCAAATTATTATAAATGTTTGCCCTTGAAAAAATTATTTTATGAATTATTTTATACAAATGGTTGTGCTAGGCGGGGAGCTAGCGGTGCCCTATTCCCGAAATCCGCTTAATGCGGGGCTGAATTCCCTCTAAAGGGTTTTATCCTGGACGTTTTCGAGTCATCCTGACCGGTCGCTACGCAACAGACACTCACGAACCTCGTCAGATCCGGAAGGAAGCAGCGATAAGTGATACAGTCTGTGTCGTGGATTGATCCCGGTTGAGTTTTGGCTTAAATGTTTCAGAAAAAGATTCGATAGAGGGTGCACAACCATACAACCAGCCCTTTCAATAAGAGACCTTTGAAAAATGTTCAATTTTGTTCAAGTTCAAGGAAGGCGAAAATTTTAATTGTAGGAATACATTGAGTATTTCGAGGCTTAAAATTTGAGCCTGACGCCGAAATTGGGCAAAAGGGGGCGTTTTGCAAAGGTCTCAATAAACACCTTGACATTCTTACATATAGCATTATTTTTTGTTCAAACTTCCGGCCCTGAAAAAAGTGTGAAAATAACATATAAACTTTCAGATAATTAATTTCACAAGGCCGGAAGGAGGAAGGCGTATTATAGCATGTTCCGTATATCATGATTCTAAAAATCATTAATAACTTATTGTAATTAAAGAGGTTAAAAATATAAATCCGCATCAAGATATACGGGACACGCTATAGTTATACGTCGACGACTGATAACACAGTAAAATTATTTATCTGAAAGTTTATAGGAGCAACTCTATCTGATGACCGACGATAAAAAGAAAATAAAAAAAAAAGCTGAAACTGATAAGCACAGTACAGATAATAAAATATCCACAAAAAAGGATTTGGACAAAGAAAAAAAAGGCGAGGCCACTGATCCTTTAAAGGAGATGGAAACAAAGATCAAATCTTTAGAAAAGGAGGCCAAAGAAACATATGATCGCTTCTTAAGAGTTTCTGCTGAATTCGAAAATTACAAAAAACGATCTGCTCGCGAAATGTCTGAGTTCAAAAAGTTCGCAAATGAATCCTTAATTAAGGAATTGCTTATAGTCGTTGACAATATGGAACGGGCAATAAATTCGTCAAAAGATGAAGGGAACTCAAATAATGGTCTAATTGAAGGGATTGATATGACCCTTAAAGAATTACTTAAAATTTTTGAAAAATTTAGTGTAAAACAAGTTGAATCACTGGGAAAGCCTTTTGATCCAAATTTTCATCAAGCTGTTATGCAGCAGGAAAACGATGAATACCCACACAATACAGTCATAAATGAGCTTCAAAAAGGATATATAATAAATGAAAGATTACTAAGACCGGCAACGGTTGTAGTCTCAAAAGAAAAAAAATAACAAGCAGATTATATATAATTACAAGGAGGAAAACAATGGGCAAGATAATAGGAATAGATCTTGGCACCACAAATTCATGTGTGGCTATAATGGAAGGGGGTGAAGCAAAGGTAATAACCAACACCGAGGGAGGGCGTACAACTCCTTCTGTTGTTGCTGTTACAGAAAGTGGTGAAAGATTGGTAGGCCAGATTGCAAAGAGGCAGTCAATCACAAATCCGGAGAATACGGTCTTTGCTGTGAAGAGACTTATAGGGCGGAAGTTTGCTTCACCTGAAGTACAAAATGATATTAAGATACTTCCTTACAAACTTGAGCAGGCAAGCAATGGTGATATACGAATAAATCTTCGTGGGAAGCGACACAGCCCTGCAGCAATATCGTCTTTTATACTGTCAAATATAAAGAAAACAGCAGAGGAATTTCTCGGAGAAACGGTATCTGACGCAGTAATTACCGTGCCTGCCTATTTTAATGACAGCCAGCGCCAGGCAACCAAGGACGCAGGAAAGGTTGCAGGCCTGAATGTTTTAAGAATTATAAACGAACCGACTGCTGCATCACTTGCTTATGGTATGGATAAAAAAGGTGAAGAAAAAATTGGCGTCTTTGATCTTGGCGGCGGTACATTTGATATATCCATACTTGAAATTGGAGAAGGTGTCTTTGAAGTAAAATCTACAAATGGTGATACCCATCTCGGTGGAGAAGATTTCGACCTTCGACTTATCGATTATATCGCAGACGAATTCAAAAAAGACCAGGGTATTGATATAAGAAACGACAAAATGGCTCTTCAGCGCCTGAAAGAAGCTGCAGAAAAAGCTAAGATGGAACTATCCACATCAATGGAAACAGATGTAAATCTGCCATTCATAACCGCCGACGCCAGTGGGCCTAAGCACCTTAACATAAAAATAACAAGAGCCAAACTTGAAGCGCTTGTAAGTGATTTGCTCGACAAACTGGAGAAACCATGCCAAGTTGCACTTAAAGATGCAGGCCTCTCTCCAAAAGATATTGATGAGATTATACTTGTTGGCGGCATGACTCGTATGCCGGCTGTTCAGGAAAGAGTTAAAAAACTATTTATTAAAGAACCTAACAAAGGCGTTAACCCGGACGAAGTAGTTGCGGTGGGGGCAGCCATTCAGGGAGGAGTGCTTAAAGGAGATGTTAAGGATGTTCTCCTCCTCGATGTTACGCCCCTTTCTCTTGGAATCGAAACATTGGGCGGAGTTATGACAAAGCTGATTGAAAAGAACACAACAATTCCTACTAAAAAGAGTCAGATTTTCTCAACCGCTGCAGACAGCCAGCCTGCGGTTTCTATTCATGTTCTGCAGGGAGAAAGGGAAATGGCTGGCGGCAACAAAACCCTTGGACGCTTTGAACTCGTTGGGATTCCACCAGCGCCAAGGGGTGTGCCTCAAATAGAAGTAACCTTTGATATAGATGCCAATGGTATAGTGAACGTATCTGCAAAGGATATGGCTACAGCTAAGGAGCAGTCAATCCAGATTACTGCCTCTTCCGGTTTGTCAAAGGAAGAAATAAACAATCTCGTAAAAGATGCGGAACTTCATGCAGAAGACGACAAAAAGAAAAGATCTTTGGTAGACGCCCGCAATACTGCCGACGCTTTGATCTATTCAACTGAAAAATCCTTGAAAGACCTTGGAGACAAGGTTGACAGTGCCACCAAGAGCAAGGTTGAGGATACAACAAGCCAGCTTAAAAAAGCAATGGAAGGGGATGATGAAGCGGAGATCAAGCGATTGAGCGATGAATTAACCCAGTCTTCACATAAACTGGCTGAAGCCATGTATCAACAGGCATCTGCATCTCAGGCTGGAGAACAGCAAGCAGGCACCGGCGCTGAAAGTGCACAACAGGCAGGGGCTTCTTCATCCACAGATGAAGATGTGGTAGATGCCGATTTTGAGGAAGTAAAAGACGAAAAAAAATAAAAAAGTGCCTGAAATGAGCTAAAGAAGACCCAGGTTCCAATTCCAGAGCCCGGGTCTTTTTTTCATCTTAACCCCTTTGGGCAAAGGTTCTATAATATGTACAAAAAGACTGTAACCGGCCCTTTTAAGACTTTCCTTTTTATCGCGGAGATCCAACTCCCAATTTGGATATACCCAGAAGTCTGATTCGTATTTTTTTACCCAGGCCTGTTCTCCCTTTGGACTGCTGAATAAATGCTCTGTTTTAACATCTTCCGCCAGAAAGCGTGAGATACTAAGAGGCCAGTTGCCGGATATTACAATACCCAAAGGAAGAGGACTGTGCTCCGGTAAATACAAATAATCTTTTCGGCTCAGCTCAGGGCTGACAATAACTCCAGTAAAGCCCAAATTTGCCAGGGAAGTTACGGCCAGCGTATTTGTTATATTGCAAAATGGCCCTGCCCATAGATTTAATTTTTTTTGTTCCTTAAAAAAGGCCATCTGCCATGGAATATTCAGGACAAAATTACGGCCGCCTTTTTTTAATATAAATTCGATGGTCTTTTTATATTGTTCTTCATGTTCAGGCCATATAACCGGTGGAAGCCACCACCAGATACCGTGCGCAAAGCCTGTATGAAGCTTTTTTCTGGATTCATCATGCAGCCAGATTCCAGACTGATCATGGGATTTTTTCTTATTCATTTTCCTGAATACATGAATTTCAAATACCCTCTGCTTTTTGTTATATCTCTTTGAAAGTCCGGCATTAAATGTCGAGGAATCAACTCTAAACTCTTGCGGTTTGGACAGCTTATCCTCAACTTTGGCCATCATCTCTCCAAGGGCCTTTTCCCGTCTGTCTAACAGGAAAACAGGGGCTCCTAACGAAACATTTTTTCCTGAAGCCGGCTTAAGATAAAAACGCCCCTTTTTAGGCACGTATTTGCCGACCCTGTTTACACTATGCCAGTGATCATCTTCATATCCTATGCGCAAAATATCGCCAGGCAAAAGCTCCTCTATTGGGACAAAATAAGGTTTCCCCTTAGGACCTTTTATTCTTCCCATATAAAGTCCGGAAGCTGTTTGACCATTTGTATTTACTGGATTATAAGGCCGTTGTGACAGAAAATTAAAATGTGTGCTTTCCCTGCCAAGAGCCCTCGATATCAATTGAATAGCTGTTTTCTTCATCTGCGGATCGCTTCCATGATCTCTTAACATTTGATAGGCCTTGACTGTGTAATAAACATAATGTGGGCCTTTTTTGCGACCTTCAATCTTCCAGACCTTCACTTCAGGGACAGGTAACAAAATCTTGACAAGCACATCAAGGCTTAAGTCCTGACACGAAAAAAATCTTTTTGTGGTATTTTCCTGAGTATAAAACCTGCGGCATGGCTGAACACATCTGCCCCTGAGCCCGCTTTTACCGCCCATATAACTGCTCCAGTAGCATCTGCCTGAAACCCCGTAACAAAGAGCCCCATGGACAAACACTTCAAGACCAAGGCCGCTTGGGCAGGCCTTAGCCATAGCCTTAATTTCATCTATGCTCAGCTCCCTTGGAACAACTAC
>JAYEFW010000351.1:0-1952 GCA_034658795.1 Thermodesulfobacteriota bacterium | reverse complement strand
GCGCATCATCCCAGATAGAAGCTGCCGGCCGCTTGATTTCTCTTGCATTACGGTCAGGCGTAAAGATAGATGCTATCGTAAAGCAGCTTATAGGCATCCGGTGCCCTTCTCCTTCATGGCAAGATGGCAAAATGGTTCTTTCCTGTCCTGATGCAATTGCACAGGTTTTGAAGAAATTGACCAATTCTGATTTTGTTGAGAGAAAAACCATGCTGTGTGTCTGCCCGGAATGCGGCGGGATAATGTCACATGAAGAAGGCTGCATAATTTGTCGTTCCTGCGGATTCACAAAATGCAGCTAAGGAACAGATAAAAAGCTTGCCTTAAAATGCATTTTATGACAGACATTAAACCTTAAAATGCATTTTACCGGTGGAGAATATGATTTACCTGATAAATACATTCAACCCTCACTGGGAAGGGCAAGTCCTGCCTGAATGGACGTGGCCAAAACGGCGCGTTTTCGGGTATATGCTGAAGTTGATAGATGGCCCCCTCTCATTAGGAGTTGGTGGATTGCGGAGAATAGGAAAAACAACCCTTCTAAAACAATTAGTGGGGGAGTTGTCCGCAAACAGAGTCCCGGCTAAAAGAATATGCTACTTCCAGTTTGACCGGGATATTGTTTTAAAAGATGATAATGTCCTCGAAAGGATGCTGGATGCGTATCTTCTGGATTTTCTTGATGAATCCATCGGATATATCAAGGAGAAGACATACATTTTCTTAGATGAAATCCAGCTTGTTCCACGCTGGTCTGACATCGTTAAACGGTATTTAGACCGAGATCCCGCGCTTACTATTGTGGTTTCCGGTTCATCCTCTTTGCTGCTGGAATCGGAATCAGCAGAAAGCCTGGCCGGGCGGCTTGACATGCTGCGCCTGTCCCCACCTGATTTCAGGGATTACATGACGATCAATGGTCTTGAACCACCACCTGAGTTTAAAATTGATCCTGGTTTGCGAAAGATTCCCACTGAAACAGCCCTTTTTTACGGGGCGAACAGATCCCGTCTTACTACGGCATATCTCGACTATTTGAGGTGGGGTGGCTTTCCCCAGTTAAAAGAACTCGATGATGAGGAATCCAGACGTCGATATATTAAAGAGGTGGTTGTAAAAAAGATATTGAGATACGATCTTCCTGCCCGTTTCAGGGGTGAAAATCCTATTGACCTGGAAATGCTTTATGGAATCTACGCCAGTGAATATGGGCAAATAATAGAATACAACACCCTTGCCAGGGACATCGGGGTTTCCGTGGGCCGGCTAAAGAGGCTTACTGATGCATTGATGGCCGGATATCTTGTACAATACTGTTTTAACTATACACGTTCTAAAAGAAAATCTGGAAGGACAGGGAAAAAAGTATATCTGAGTACTCCTTCACTTGCCGCACACCGCTATGGACCTCTGGATATTTTTCCCGAAATATTAGGGAGGATTGTAGAAAATGATGTGTTTCTTCGCCTGAGAGAAATGGATGAAACCCTGACATTCTGGAGGGTTAGCAGGCAGGAAATTGATTTCATCTTTCATGTACAGGACGTCGTGTTCCCTGTGGAATGTAAAACCGGGCGGTCAAGATCCAGTGATACCCGTTTAATCCGGTCTTTATCAGAAAAGTGGGGGGCGCCCTTTTCAGTGATGGTTACATCCGATACATTCGATTTTTCAGACCCATCAATCCTGCGTGTGCCGGCTTTTATGCTATAGGAACGAAATAACGATTTTTCGCTGGCAGGGCCGAGGTATGTTTTTGACTTGTTTGTTAAGCGTGAGACACTGTTCAGGCTCATGCTTCTTAAGCAGCATTATCTATTGAGGCAGTTCCAGCTATCGGCAAATCAGGGTGGACTTGATTTTTCTTATTTCATCGGAGCTTATAGATATTTTTTAGAACTAACAATACAACATAAAAAAGAAAAAGCTCCCACGGCTTCCACCAAGGA
>JAYEFW010000350.1:0-27905 GCA_034658795.1 Thermodesulfobacteriota bacterium | reverse complement strand
TTCCGGCTCTTTATTGAGGACAATCTCAACCTTCTCGCTTGTCTTATCCGTCTGCCGGGCTAAAAGCAGGATCCGGCCCAAAAAAACCTGACCCTCAAGAAGTTCCGGGTCAAGCTCTACGGCCTTGCTGGTATAGTTAAAAGCACGTTTAAAATTTTTTAGACGATATTCGCACTGCCCCAACTCATAGTAGGCTTTTGCGAACTTAGGGTCGATCTGCAAGGCATTCTTGAATTCAAGACTGGCCTGTAAGTACTTGCCTTTTTCATAAAGAGCCTCCCCCTTGTTGAAAAACTTCATCTTGCTCTCTTCCTGGCTGGCACACGCTGCAATCAGCGCAACTGCAAAAATGGCGCAGTATCCCATGAATTGTCTGACTTTCATACGCATTTGTCTCCTGTATTTATTCTGTTTTTTATTCCAGTCTCAAGGGAACTCAGCTCCCGGCCCTTCGGTCTTCAGCGGCACGTATATGCCAGGCGGTTCTTCAGTCTGATTCCCGCGGACACTATCCCGGGACATACTGAGGAAGTATTTGCATCAATTCCCGGGTAAATGAATCCAATACGGACTGTGCTTTTTCTACATCGTGGCCATCCCTCAGTGACATCTCCAATCGTACCAGAGCCCCGTCAGTTCGCCTTTTTGTGAGTGAATCCCAGAATAGATACCATTTATTCCAATACTCGCTCACAATGAGCCGTCCTCTCTGCTGAAACCAGTAGTTGGATAACAGCAACTGCCTATTCTTTTCAAGAACCATCTGCCTGATATTCACCTCTCCGAATGGTTCAGGAAAGTCCCTCTGAATAATTCTTCTGCTTTTCGGCGCAAATCCTCCTCCAATCAGGCAGGAGACAGGGGAGTGGGCCGTGTGCATGGTTCCCTGATATTCATAATATGGCACAAAGAGAAGGATCTTGTCCCCTGTGCGCGTATTGTTAAATTGGATCTGTACATAATCATCAGCCCAGAGATAATCCATGATTTCCTCCCTGATGTACGATTTTTCCCCATGCCACTCACCGATGATACTCGGAAATTCTTTAAATGTTTTTCTCGGGGGTTTGATCTGGGCAGAGGCAAAGGCCATATTCAGCCCCCAGAACGCTATAAACAACACCGAAGCGATCCAAAGGTATGATTGTTTTGTGTTCCTCAAATCAAAAGAAGGCGAGGGAGAGGGAGTTTCGCGCATTTTCGGATGGACATTACTCAACCTTGATCCGGCGATCTTCAACAGCAAACTCAATATCGCCAAAAATATGAGTGACACCATGAAAATAAGCCAACCTGAAAAACCATGGAAAAAGCTTTCGGCTGCTTGTGGTGAGACTTTTGTGGTGAGATAGCCGGTGATAGCAATGCGAAGGGCATTGGAAAATACAGATATCGGGACGGTTGCCACAATCATGATGGCACGCTCCCACCATTTTTTATGAAATAGATAGGCTAATACAAAGCCCATTAACAACAAAGGGTAAACGTAACGTAATCCACTGCAAGCATCCACTATCTGAAGTTGTGTCACGCCAAGATCAATAACATTTCCTTCCCCGAAGACAGAAAGGCCCCCAAGGCGCATCATGCCTATGGATAAAGAACTGGAGATCAGTTTTAACTTGAAAGTAAACAACCTGTTCAAAAAGGGAGGAAGTGGAACGATAAAGGCCAAAATGAGAAAGGGAAAGGCAAGGGATTTTACTATCCTGACCCCTGCAAGCAATAAGGCCACCCCGATCACGGTCACCCATATACCCATATAAGTTAACGTTTCGATTGAACCAAGTTTACCCCCTAAGTACAGAAGACCGGAAAAAAACAGAACTGCAAATCCTGAGAGGGAAGGGCTCAGTGCATGTATTTTTAAAGATCGCCCATTTGTATAAACAAGATAAGCAAACAAAAACGGGACCAGGTAACAATAGGAAAGGTCGCCATGATTCCATCTTTTCAAAAGATTTCCAAAATCGACATAATATTGAAGGCAAAAGGCGCATAACAGCACAGCAAACGAAAGCCACAATGACCAATTACTTTTATTTACCAAATTATCCTGCATCATTTCGCTCCTTTTCTTGCCAAAACTACCCATACGGTCTTCCATAAGATCGCAAGGTCGTGCCAGAATTGCCAACGATCAATATATTTTAAGTCGAGCTTAACCACCTCGGTAAAATCGGTGATTTTGTTTCTGCCGGATACCTGCCATAACCCCGTTATACCCGGCTTCATGGAGATCCGCCTCCGGTGCCAGGCCTCATACTGTTTAACTTCATCAGGGGTTGGCGGGCGTGTTCCCACCATGCTCATCTCGCCCTTCAGGACATTGATAAACTGGGGAAATTCGTCTAACGAGGTTTTTCGCAAGAACCGGCCCACCCTGGTAATGCGCGGGTCGTTATCCATCTTGAACATGGGACCATTCATCTCACTGTTTGCAATAAGCTTTGCTTTTTGCGATTCCGCATCTATGGTCATGGACCGAAACTTATAGAGATTAAACCTGCGGCCATGCATTCCCATCCTGCGCTGCTTGAACAGGACAGGGCCGGGCGAGTCCAGCTTGATTGCAAGCCCCACTATTGGGTAAAGCAGGAGAAAGATCAGAAACCCGAAGAACCCTGCCGCAAGATCAAGTATCCTCTTGTAAAGCAGGCCGGATGTGCTCTTAATTCCTGCATAATCAGTCAAGGTCGGGATGCCCTGGATGCTTTCAACCCTGATACCTGTATCACTCATGTCATACAATGCCGGGACAATTCGCACAGCCACGCCTGTTGTCTTACACTTCTGCGTATATTTGTCCAAATCAACCGGAGAACTCTTTGGCAATGCAAATATAACCTCATCAATTTGACGATCTTCAAGGACAGTATCAAAGTCC
The DNA here is from genome assembly GCA_034658795.1 of Thermodesulfobacteriota bacterium. Lineage (GTDB taxonomy): Bacteria > Desulfobacterota > Desulfobacteria > Desulfobacterales > ETH-SRB1 > B13-G4. The sequence continues at coordinate 25,018 of JAYEFW010000350.1, read as the reverse complement.
TCCAGGCGGCCCAGCATCGGGATATTCCCTGCGCGTGGGTTGGACTGGCCGCCCACATCCAGGCAGCCTGCCACCTGATGCCCCCAACTGCGCTGTTTGTTCAGGGCATCAGCCACTGCCAGGATCCGGTCTTTGCTGCCGATTAGAAGGATCTGGCGGCTATTAAAAGTTGTCCGCGCATGGTGGTCCAAGTAATAGTACAAACTCATCCTTGTGATGATCAGTGAGATCAATGCCGATAGAAAATGGGCAACAAGGTATACGCGCGAGAAAGGTTTGATCCCGATTAAGATAGCCCCTGCAGAAAGCACAACAAAACTTGACAACACTGCAACAAAAAGGCCCCTGATCATGGGCCAGGTTGAGGCAAAACGCCGTGCCGAATAGAAACCAAACTTGCCCATGAAGTAGTTGTTGGTAAACATCACAAACAGAACCAAACCGAGGAAGTCATATCGCCCCATCACAAGCCCTTCACGCGCAGCTTCCAGGCTGACGGAATAGCCCATATATCCGGTGGCGATGATAATGAGCGCATCTATCACCATGAGAAAATTGGCTACTATGTAAAATTGCTGGGTGTACATAAAAAAAACCACAAAAGCGTTATGCGTTACGATGTAAGTACAAATCCATAAAATCCGCGACTCCCAATTTCCCAATCCCTAAATTCACAGCCATTTATGCGCTCAGCCCATCGGGCACAATACCAAAAATCTGCCGAGTCGTGATCGTACGGTATTATAATATTTCGTATTAAATTTAACAAAAATGAGAAATATAATGAATTTCGTTTATTTTAAAAATTCGGCTACCAACATAAGGCGGGACAGCCTGTAAATTCAGTTAGTTATCAATTCATTAGATTTCGTTTGATTGTGGAATTGCCATAGAGCCAAAATAGCGGAAAGTGTCCCACTTTAAGTTGGTAGCCAAAAATGTCAATACGAAATAAAAAAGAATTACGAGACAGGTTGCTTTCGCGGTGCGCCCAACTGGATTTCAGTCGCCTGGCAAAAGATCTGGAGCCGTTTGTGTATTCCAAAAAAGAAGTGAACCGGGTACTCATGTTTCCGGATTTTGTTCAACAAAAAATTTAGATTTTTAAAAGGGTCACCCGCCCCCTCAAGCGGGCACCTACTGGTGTCCTTCGGCCATTCAGCCTTACGCCCTTTCTCTCAACCATTGCCTGAGAAAAAAATACACAAATCGTGGATTATGTTTAAGATAGCGTTTCCACAACCGCCGAGGGTCACTGGACAGCCGGAAAAACCATTCTAATCCCGCCCGCTGCATCCAGCGCGGCGCATGTTTCTTTCGGCCGCTGAAAAAATCAAAAGCTGCCCCCACTCCGATCATCACACACGAAAGTTTGTCCTTGTGTTTCGCCATCCAATTTTCCTGTTTAGGGCAACCGATTCCAACAAACAAGATACGAGCGCCAGACGCATTGATCTCATTCACATAGTTTGCCTCTTCCTCTTGAGTTAATTCGCGGAAGGGAGGAGCGCTGAAAAAAGGTATTCTCAAATCCGGAAATTCGTTTTTTAAAAATTTGAGAAAGTCATCCAAACTATCCTGAGTACCACCATATAAGCCAATGGGAATGTTTCTTTTTTGAGCCTCTCCACACAATTTCAGCAACAAATCTGAACCCCGCACCTGGAACGCATGCTTTTCGCCTAAAGCTTTGAGCCCCCAAACCAGAGGCAGCCCATCAGGCACCACTAAATCAGCGTTGTTCACTATCTGACAAAAGTCATGGTTGTCAAAGGCCTCCATACACATATGGACATTGGAGACACAGACATATCTGCTTACAGGGTTGGTTGTCCACTGAAGGATACTGGCTAAAGCATTATCATGGGATGTTATAGCAATGCGGATATTCAGGATATATCGGTGCCCTCTATTATTCAATTGGTATACTCCTAATTGCTAATTGCATCAGTCTCACCCGGTTTTTCTTGCTCCAACACACTACTCAACTGTCTGCACTCAGTCCCGCTTTTTTCTTCGCTCATTAATCGCCTCTTGGTAAGTAGCCGGAATGGTAAGAGAAGGTACTAAGGATTTTAGTGAGGGGGCGACCGTTTTTCAAAAACCCGTTTCATTTGACTCCAAAATTGAGATATGGTGATAGTAAGGATTTTCAGACACACAAAGAGTAGGGGGTTACGCCGAATATTCACTGGTGCAGTACTGCGTTATAAATAGATGCCATCCGCTGGCTAAACACCGAGAGATTAAATTGTTCGCGCACAAGTTGTTCGTTTCGTTCCCCCATCTGTTTTCTAAGGCTAGGATTTTTTACCAATTCCAGTATTGCGTCGGCCAAGCCTTCAACATTACCAACTGGTACAAACAATATGTTCTCTCGATCTTTGAAGACCTCGGGGAGTGCACCTACGGGAGTCGCCACCACGGGCAAACCTGCTGCCATAGCTTCCAATACAGCGAAAGGAAATCCTTCAGAATAGGAAGGAAGTACCAGTATATCCACAGACTTTAGCAACTCTTTCTTCCGTTTCCCTGTAATCATATCCAAGTATTTTATATGTTCATTTGAACTGTCAATACTTCCCAGAAAAGATTCTCTTAGCCCAACCTTGTTTTCAACGAATGTAAGATTATATTCTTTCTCTATTATGTTTCCCGCGAACAAAAATTTCACGTTTTCAAAACCTTCAAGCACCTGTGGAATACTTTTCAACAAATCAAACGCGCCTTTAGCCTTACTGATGTGCCCCATGAACAAAACTCTCACAATACCGTCCTTGGCGGACAGTTTTTCGATGTATCGCACATCGTCAAAGAAGTGTGGATCGAAAGGAAGGTAAACCGTTTCGATACGGGAATTCGGATACAACCCATCAAACTGCCTGCGTATTCGATCGGCCCTTACAATGATTCCTGATATTCGTCCAAGCACCAACCGAATAAAAGCTCTCATCAAAGGTCCTGCTGACCAGTAGTGCTTATCAAAGTGATCCCCAGTCATTCTGGAAACGACTTTCGCCCCCATCAGAGAACAAACCAGTATGTAGAAGCCATCTCTGATAAAACCAAAGCGGTTCCTTGCGATCGGAATATTCGCCAGGTGCGGGTGATTTCGTGCCATCGTGAGTACAATCTTCAAACTGTTCCGCACAGTCATCGTCAGGTTAGCATAATCAAATCGCCCTCGAACCTCATTGGATCGCTTATTGCTCGAGTCAACGTGCAGGAGTTCAAATTTTTCCTTCAACGGCGACTGTAGGAAAAACTGCGTCAGAGTTTCAACTCCTGAGTGAGGAGGGGGCAAGGGCAATGAAACAAGAATTTTAGATTTTCTATCCTTTGTCATGATGTTAGCACAGAATTCCGAAAATAGGGAACATGCAAGAGACAAAGCGCGAATATAGTTGTCTTTTGTCGAGTTGCGCTTTCATTTTGAACGACATAGCGACCACCCCTGTATTGCACTGATTTATTTCACCTTTTCCTGCCTTCAACAATAACTGAATCCACGGTTCTTTCTGTCAACTCAACCGCTTCTATGTCGACAATCTGACTTTCAAACGGTGCTCTTTCGGTGGCTTCGAACCCCATGTCTCTCAGTGTCGCAAGCAGAGTGGGCAGATCATACATGCATCTGTGCGGGAATCTCACATAGGGTGCCAAAACCCGCTTTATGAAATTGTCACGGTCCCTGTGGTAAGCCGTCCCCAGCTCGTCCAAAAACGCATCGGCCTTGATTGATCCGGTAACATACCTTCTCACGATTACGGCTAAATCTGGAACAACTATTCTTATCAAGCCGTTTGTTTTTAAGACCCTGTGACACTCAGCCAAGAAACGCCTTCCTCTCTCCCTTGAGAAGTGCTCCAATGTGTGGGATGTGTAGACTACATTGATAGATCCGTCGGACCAGGGAAACAGCGTTCTTAAATCGTGAATAAATACTGTGCTGCTCCACCGAGTATTCAGGAACCTCATTCTCTTGTTGACATATGAGATCAGGGGTAGCTTGGCCACTCTGGCACCGAAAGCACAGTCCACATTAATCCATCCCTTTGGAACGTGTCCGCCACACCCCAGGTTAAGCCTTACAAGCGGTGAATGATCCGGCATTTGATGAAACCTCCAGGTAGTTCCGCGAGCATTCTCAGGAACATTCTTTTTCAAGGATTTGTGCAAGGTTGTGCATGACCTCTTCATGGGTATAACGGGAAATGATCTCCCGTGAATTGTTCCCCATGTCAGTCAACCGATTGCGCTGTGAGTAAATTTTTTCCAGTGCCTGCACGGTCGAACACTGAACAGCTGGGTCGAACAGGTAGCCGTTATATCCATCCCTGATAAGCTCTCGAGCACCAGCATAAGGTGTCGTCAATACCGGTAGCCCAAAAGCCATGGCCTCTGTGACAACTAGGCCGAATAGGTCTTCTAAAGTAGGGAGGACAAAAACATCCGAGCTCAAGTAAAATTCCTTCACAGTTTCATAGAGAACATTGCCACGTATCCTCACGTTCCTGAGACCTTGATTTAAACAGAATGCCTCGGCTTTCGACCGTAGCGGCCCATCCCCCACCACGATCAACTCAACGTCGTCTTTACCCTTCGAAAATTCGGTCCAAGCCTTTAGAAAAGGCAAATGGCCTTTGAGCTCTCTGAGGGCTCCCACGATAAGAAACCGAACAATGGACTGGGGTATTCGGATGACGTATTTTGCGGACGGAGGTCCCTCAGCCTTTCGCTTATATCCAAGCCATAACGGGTCGATACTCCACGAGGACCTGTGCAGTGGTGCGTTTATTCCGATACTCTGAGCGTATCGTTTGGCGTCCTCACTGAAACAGATCACAAAATCGGCCATTCTGTAAACGTGTTTGCGGAGCGTCTGAACAATTCTTCTCTTCTTCGCCTGAGATGTAGGCGTGTCTTCAAGGATCAAGCCAGTTCTGAAAGGAACCAGCGTCTTCGCGAGAGCGGCGCAAATCGCCTCGGTCGGGTTGCAGATAATAACTGCATCCGGCGCGAGACGTGCAAGAAGAAGAGGGAGCCCGTAAGGAACGGTTTTCGTCAAGCTATCCGTATAGCCGAGACAGCCATCGCGCAATGTTTTGTGCATCTGCCGGCTCTTAGCCACATACACGTGACAACCCCTCACCTCCCTTGGAGACCATCCCACCCGCCCTTCAAATCCAGCGCTTTCCACCACAATGTGGACATCGAACTCGCCCAATTCTGCCAAAGCCTCAAAGCGTGGCACCAGGTAGGGTGCCAGAAGAGGTTGAACAAATACAATCCGTTTCTTCACCACCCCCCCCAGTCGTTTTCATGATTCAGTTTCAGACACGGGATTAAACATCTTTGACTCTCCTGAGAATGCCATGAGGAAGACATGAAGCCGCCAATAGTTTGAGGCACTTCAGATATTCTGGGTCGGAAACCTTAAATTCCCGACATGCTTGTAGGAAGCACCTCTTAGCCTCGGCCGTCCGGTATCCAGACAGATACCTCGCCCCCAATGCCATCTGAAAATGTCCATTTGACGGCCGGGGGCGTACTTGCTCCTTCGTTGGAGGTGAAAAGTTCTCAAGTCTACCGACCAGCCGTCTCAGATGATTCTCACGAGCACGTGCGCCATAAAAGATGACGTTCGTAGCCAGGATCCCGTAGCGGGAAAACCTCCACTGGTAAAGAACTTCCGGGACGATGGCGATCTCACCGTGTTGGGAAAAACGGAAAACTAGGTCACGGTCCTGGGCCTTCTTGTAGTACTCGTGGTAGAATACAGGCTGGCCTGCGATAAGCCTGCGAAACATCAACGTCCCGTGGCAAAACGGATTGCTTCGAACCAGCTTTTCCGCAAGCCTATTCTTTTGGGAGTTCCTAATCGTGACCAAATACTCGCCATCATCGTCAATCACATCGTAGTTGCAGCCAACAAGAACCAGCTTTGGGTCACCATCCATCCATTTCACCTGTTTTTCTAATCTAGTGGGCAAAGATATATCATCTGCGTCCTGGCGAGCGATGCAGGTTCCTTTTGCTACCTTTAGACCAACGTTGAGGGCCGCCGTTAATCCCTTATTATCCTGCCGAGTGACCTGTATACGTGCGTCCCGGGACGCATACCTCGCAAGGACATCCGATGAATTATCAGTTGATCCATCATCCACAATGATGAACTCAAAATCGGAAAAGGTTTGGGTCAGGATGCTCTCAATCGCCAAAGGCAGCTTGTCCCGGCCGTTGTAAACCGTCATCAGCACTGAGATTTTCATTTCTCTCTGTCCCGTAAGCGAGTGAACACCACAAAAGCACATCCTGCAACAACCTGTTATTGTGCAGCAGGCTATACTGGAGAAAAAACACCAGCAGTCCATACAGCATGAATCGCGTCCCTGATTCCTGCTTCATATTAATTTTCTTTAGCATTTTAAAAATCACTACACACAGAAGACAAAAACCCACGAGGCCATAGAACCTGGCATAGTAAGCCAAAAAATTATGATCGGTGGCTTCCAGTCGCCTATCGCCCGGAGCTTTCACGATTTCTCCCAGCTCTCGGCGGCCTTTTTTAACCATCTCTTTAAATTCCCTTTTTCCTTCTCCCTCCCCTGTCTCCCTGGGAATCCCGAAAAGGGGGTTCGCAGCCAGAGCCGCGTACGTGCCGTATACGTTAGCCGTTATTTTGTAATAGGTGTTCGCATCCACCTGCATCCTGGACCGCTCTGAATACTTCACCACGAAGGCTTCAAAGGCGCTGAAAGCTGACAGAGCGATCACGCCAACAATACCGACTACTGCCAACTTCCGAGCCAACCTTCCGCCCGTAAGAAGATTGGCGACCAGCAAAGATGGAAAAATACCGTAAATAGCGCTGCGCGTCTGCGTGAAGATAATCAAAATATAACTCACCAGGAACAAAGCCACGGATAGAACTTTGCACTTGAAGGAACCACCCATGAATCCTCTGGTCCAAACGATCACGCACAGCATCCCCAGAACCAGTGCCAATCCAATCGCCCGATCAAATGTGCCTATCATCCGATTGGCGTCGAACAGATGGGTTTCAATTGATGGGAAAACCAGCACACCGAAATCGGACAGGAGTGAGGGAAGATTGATCGTAGGGTTGCGGATCTGCAAATATCCCAAGACTATTGCAGGCACTGAAGCGATCACTGTCGTCTCAACCAGGCGGATCCGCTTATAGCCGATCTTCTCGAAGACCGGAAGCATGAGTACCACGAAGGATTCCCTGAGAAGATAGAAAAAAGTCTCCGTGAACCGCGTGAGGGTGACTCCTATGTGGACCGTGTTGTCAATTATGAACTTCACCAAAATAAGCGCAAGTGCCCATTTCATCAGGCTGATGGTCGTCTCTCTCACGGGACCAAGGCGACTCCACAGGAAAATAGCAAAAACAACCAATAGAACTTCTATGATCCTTGCCGGTGTGAATTTAAGCGAAAAAATCCCCATACTGGCAAAGCCAAGGTAACTGAATAGCAGGAGACGGGCAAGCCAAACCATTTTAGTTCTATCCTCAAGTGAGTGAATACTTCATTTACAGTACATGCTGCTACAGCCATTCACGTCCAAGGCCATAGCATTCTATGAATCTCAATTTGAAAAAAACGCCAATCCCTTCCTCTTCTTATCCACTAGTTTATTAATAACTACTTTCGTTATTTCAGTAGTTCTTGATTTCCATACCTCACCACGAGTCATGGGTCTTGGTGTTCTATATTCAATACCATAGCCCAATGATAAAAGAATCTCACCAACCATAGACTCGAAGATCTCGATTTCTCTTGATTTAAGCCTATGTTTCCATGCCTGAATACGCTGTTTGTCGGGCTTCTTTCCAATCAATGAATGCTGTTTGTGTGTATAGCGTGGCACAACGAATCCAAGGCCATTAATCATGTCGAACGTAAAAGGGATTCCTGCAAATTTACATAATTTCTTTAAAGTATTCTCTGGATACAACACCAAATCTTCATATTTGACACGATAAACATCATCAGGAGCTCCATGTTCGGCTGCTAAACCCGGACTAATATTCTCAGCCCACCATCTAGCAGCGTAATAGATAGTATTAGGCCCCCACGATAGAGGCATAATGCTTGCCGCTATCGCTCTCCCATCGCGTACTATATGAATAAACTTAGACTCTCGGAAAAAACCTTTAAGCAAATATCTATGCCTGAGGTTAGTTGGAGTGTGATCAATCCAGGTAGTCCATTCGCTTTTGCCAACCTTTTTTGCGTATTCCTTCACTACACTCAAAATAATTTCTCGGTAAGGTGTTATCTTCCTATCTCTAAAACACTTGGCATCAGGAACAGGAGACTTCCAAAGCCTAAAACGGAAATCATTACCTACTTTTCGCAAGACTTCCCTAACCTCTTCCATCTCCATCCCATCTTGACCACCAAAACAAACAGCCATCTTGAAAAATGATTCAGGAGTAGTAACACAACCTGTTCCCATGCCAAGCATCGACCCAAGCATCGTGGTTCCACTTCGATCACACCCGCCAATGAATATAGCCTTTTTTTCCATAGACCAGCCATTGAGTATTTGTTAATAGTAACAGAATACCACTTCCTGTCCAATCGAACTGCAGATTGGACCACTAATAAAGTATTGTCAAGGCATTGGACAAGCAATAGTAGAGGTAGGCGATAGCTGAGTAAATTATTCAGATCGCACACGAAAGGCCGTGCTGACCACGCCGATTCTTTTACAGACCCAGTAAAACATTAACAGATTCCAGCTAACTAAACTCAGACCCGAGGCGGCAGCAGCCCCTTCCATACCAAACTTGGGAATGAGCAAAGCATTTAGAACAATATTGAGCACGGCAGCCACGGCAATTCCCTTGGCCGCATCCCGTTCATGCCCGGTCATGTTCAAGATCAAGCCCACTGACCCCATTCCCGCGTTGATCAATTGCCCCAGGCAAAGGATACTCAAGGCTGTTGCCCCCACTCTGAATTCTTCACCGAAAAACACGCCAAGCAGCCATTCGCCAGCAAAGATCAAGACCAGAGCAACGGGTAGCGTCCCTGCCAGTATGGTCCTGGCCGAGAGGGTGACCACCCGTTGCAGGCGTTCCCTGTCCCCCCTGGAGTAAAGCTCGGCAATTGTCGGAGACAAGACTGTGTTCACCACTGTAAGCACAAGCACAACCGGGACAGCCCCCTGAACAACGGCCCGGTATATCCCCACTTCCTGCACACTACGGAAGAGACCCAGCATGACGATATCGGTCTGTTTGTTTATAAGTTGCAGCGCACCCAACAACATAAACGGCAGGGCGCTTTTGAGCCATGTTCCCGTATCATACTTCGACGCTACGGTCTTGGCCTCCGCCGGCAAGAGGCGCATAAGAAAAAAGGCCCCGACCAGAAAAGCAATGGCCATGGCTGAAACCTGGAAGCCCATGACCCATTGCGCTGAAAGCCCGGAAGGCAGAATAAAAATTCCGACAGACAGGGCAAAGACAAACAGGGTCGGGCGGATAAGCGTGTCGGGCATGATTCCAAGCACCACGTGCCTCAACCCCCTGAGGGCGGCCATGCGCACGTTCATGAGCGCCAGGAGGGGCAAGAGAATCAGCGAGATCAAGAAAGTGTGCAAACGGGACGGATCAAAATGCTCCGCAAAGGCCAGAGAGATGGATAGGGCCGCTCCAGACATGACTATGGCAACCAGAAAAACCGCCTGATTGCCCCGGACGAGGAGGCCACGCATGAGACTGAATTCATTTTTTGCCTGGTAAACGGCCATGTTGCGAACGATCAGATGGGGAAGCCCCATTACTGTGGGAACGGTCATCAACCCTATGAGGGCCATGGCATAAGCATAGTTACCATAACCGGCTGCTCCCAGCAACCGCGCCAAAAGGACACCTGTCACCAACTGGAGCACCAGGCCGTAGCTGTTAAGCGCAAAGGATCCCAGCGTACCCCTAACAAGATAAGACCGCAGGCTCCCCTTGGCACCAAGGCTTAGCCAGACAGAAAGTCGTAGACTCATTGTATTCAGGAATTTTTGCATAGGATATGACGCCACAGCACGAATTCGGTACTGCGATTGTAACCGCTAAGGAACGGGGACGAAATAACTTCCCCAACTATGCATCACAGCTTCAGGCCACCTTTTGATCAAAGCAGACAAACTCCTTGAATTCAAATAGTTGGCGTAACCGGATAAAGAGAAAAAGAAACATCCGATTTTAGGTTCAAACCGGTCTCCAAACGGGAAGAACCGGAGGACAATCGCAGCTTCTTGACAGCATTAGGAACGCCAATTCCCTGATAGACTCCGATATTTGGTTCTGCCTTATCATCTAATTCCTTCCCATAAAAGCCAATGAGATTCGGCACGACAATCCCGGAATTCAGACAAGGAGAGCCGTCAACAAGTCTGAAGTCTTCCCTTTCTAAATTGACGAAGCTCGGAGCACCAATGATGCCGTCCTTGCTAGAGGAGTTGCCTTCCGTGTCAGTGATGACATCCTGTGTATTCGCAAAGAAACAGTTACGTTTTTCATTGGTATTCATTCGGCTGGCACCGTTGTATTTAATCCCGGTCTGCAGGCACATTCCAATGATGTTATTCGCCAATAATACATTTTCAGGTTGACGCATGATATGTACGCCGTACTTTGGGCATCTCAGGATATTATTGTTATATATGGCATACCGCCGTGCACTGGGAGTCTTTATACCCGTCATGTTGTCCAGGATCACATTGGAGAATACAGTTACATCACTGCAGTTGTGCAGCTTGATTCCGGCCTCCTCATTTTGGTGGGTTTTGTTGCGGCTTACCTCAATGTGACTGGTATAATCATCAACGAGAATGCCGGGGCCGTCCTTCCGCTGGTGAAACTGGTGCGAACATTCGTTAGAGTAGATCCTTATGCGACTGCACGATGCGTCTTTGACACCCCCAACGTGAATCCCAGCACCCGGGTAAGTGTTTCCGTTATGATGGCAGTTGTTGTTATGAATTGATGAATCTGTGACGTTGTGACTGAACTCTATCCCCGTCCTCCCGTTGCGATAACAGGTGTTGCCGTGGACCTCAATTCGGCAAACTTGCCCTCCCTTGTTCGGATATACACCAATGCCATATCTCCCAATGTTGTCGTAACAATCATTTTTCACGATCTCCACATCTTCTATTAATCCCTGTTTAGCAGCTCTGAGAAAAATGCCAGCGCCCCAATCGTCTTGCCCGTTATTGAATGTATCATTGCCCTCAATTCGAATTGTCCGCATAGTACCTTTATTATTCCCGAAATAAATACCGTAATTCTTGTTGTGATATGAGCGGCAGTTCTTCACTGTGATCCCTGTGCATTCACCGGTGAACCAAATACCAGCGGACGCTGCGTTCCTCGTTGTCAGCTCTGAAAGAACAACATGTTGCACATCCTTGGCATAGATCAAGTAACGAAATTTTCTCCCGGAATCTATGATGCATTCTCCGCCGGCCACACAACGAATCTGGACGGGATTATCGACTTTGCCGGAACCTTCGATACGAAGCTGCTCATGGTAGATTCCCGGAAGCAGATAAAGTGTGTCGCCCTCGCGGGTTCCCTTGTCACCCCAAACGATATTGCGGAATCCCTTCCATGATCGCATCGTGCTTGTACCGTCGCCTTCTTCTCCAGGTGCATCCGCCGGTCGAACATACCAATCCCTGCAAAGGCCTTCATTGCAAAACAAAAACTGCAGGAATACAACAAACGAAACGAGAAGGAATTTTCTGATCAAATAATCATCCTTTTTTCGAAAACTTAGCCCCATACGTTTCCGTAGAAGGATAAACCCGGCAGGAAGGAACTCGGAGTCTTTATTTATCATTTGGACCTATCTCCCTGTATATTTAGTGTTTTTTACAAGACCTGATCCCCATACCAATAAACCAATCCACAGTACGCTTTAGTCCCTGCTGCAAATGCACTTTAGCGTTCCAGCCAAGAAGATTTTTAGCCTTGGATGTATTCGAAAAATTCCGTTTCACATCCCCTAAGCGCGGAGCTGTATTGTTGATCTGGACATTTTTAAAACCAAAACCGTACAAAATCGGCAGTAATTTTTCTATGAGCTCTAAAATCGTCGTTTCAGAATTTGTTGCGATCTGAAACGTTTCACCACCGATACTGTCAACAGTTGCGGAAAGACGGATAGCATTTACAAGGTCATTAATATAGATAAAATCACGAGTCTGCGAGCCGTCCCCGTATATTTCAAGAATATTTCCAGCCATGGTCCGCTTAATGAATTTAGCCACCACACTATTTTTGTGGTCCGATAGAGGTCCGTACACGTTACCGAAACGAAGGGCAATGGTTTCAATACCAAATGTGCGGTAATAAGCCGAGCAGTAGCCTTCTCCAGCTAACTTACTAGCTCCATATGGTGAAACCGGATGTGGAGCAAGCTCCTCATGAATCGGGGGTTCGCATTCCCCAATGGGTGCCCCTGATGACGCAAAAACGAATCTGTCTACCCCTTTAATCCTTGAAGCTTCCAAGAGGTTAAAAGTGCCTATGATATTGGATTCCATATCTGCCCGAGGGTTTTCGACCGACGGAGCTACACCTGTATTGGCAGCCAAATGGACAACTATATCGATGCCTTCGCAACAGCTTAAACAGATCTCATAATTCCGAATGTCTCCGACGACAAGTTCTACGGGTACAGCGCCAGAACTGAGCGATGAGGACTCAGGGCTGAGTGAGCTATTAGCTTGGAAGACTGAATGCCGAGGACTGACTTTCGGAGGATCTATTTGAACAAATGTACAAACTTCAGCCAGGTCCTTTTTGGTTCCCACAGAAAGATTGTCAAGAACCCTAATCTTTGTCGCTGGATTTTCTTTGAGCAGATGGGCTATGAGACTCGTGCCTATAAAGCCGCAACCGCCGGTGATTAACCAGCTTCTATTCACTTCCATTGCACTCCCGTAAATATCTTATGCTCCTGAATGTTATTCTTGTATTTCTCCACGACCTCAAACATACCATGAAGCACTTCATCGGTCAGATAATGTGGGCTTAGCCCCAGATCTTTTAGGCTGGTGTAAGTGGGATTATAATAATGTTCATCCAGTTCCACGCGCGGGTTTTCGATGCTCTTGATTTCCACATTGTGGCGGCGTTCCTTACCGATTTTTGCCACTTTGCCCGCCAACTCATTTACGGTAAAGGTCTCGGTGATCTGGTTGAAGACTCGGAGTTCACCTGTTTTTGCTGGATTCATGACAGCCAGTTCTACACAGGCCAGGGTATCTTTAATATTCAGATATCCCCGTGTCTGACCACCTTTTCCGTAAACTGTGAGGGGATATTTTGCTACTGCCTGGACGATGAAGCGGTTGACTACTGTACCAAAGAGTTCATCGTAATTAAAAAATGTTCCAAGGCATTCATCCAATTCAGTTTCTTGCGTGGAAAGACCATAGACCGGCCCTTGCAGCAGGTCGGTAACCCTGAGCCCCCAAGTGCGAACATAAAACCAGAGCAGGTCTGTATCCTGAATCTTTGTGGTGTGGTAAAGAGAGCTGGCTTGACGGGGGAAAAGGAAACGATCCCGTCGGCCTTTGTGCTCAATCTCTATCCAGCCTTCCTCAATATCAATATTGGGTGTACCGTATTCGCCCATAGTACCCAGCTTGACGATATGACACTTGGAAGTGTGTTCATGGACAGCCCAAATGATGTTTAATGTACTTTGCAGGTTATTGGTCAGGGTCAGATTGGCTGCTTTGTGATTTAGCATGGAGTATGGAGCAGAAGGTTGTTCGGCATAATGAATAACGGCCTCGGGTTGGCATTCCTGAAAGACTTCGGAAAGGAATCCATAGTCACAGCAGTCGCCAATCCTGACGTTGATCTCCTCCCCTGACACCTCCTTCCACAACCGGACACGCTCTAAGAGGTTCAGAGTAGAAAAGAGCGGCTCTACATCCAGATCGCGGCACAGACTGCGGCGGAGATAGTTGTCTACTACCCACACTTCATGAGCTTTTCGGGAAAAGGCCATTGCAGTCGGCCAGCCAAGATAGCCGTCACCACCCAGGATTAGTATTCGCATCAGGCCAATTCCTCTCTTTCTCCAGGCCAATACCGTTGATCAGGATGTTCGGATTTTGGCTCCTTGATCAACAACAAACCGTTCGATCTTAGGAAGGCTTGCAATTCATCTTGGTTCAAAGGTCGTTCGTCCTCCGAAATATAAGAATTTCTGACTTCAGTTGAGGTAACTTTCGGATAGCTATAATCTATGTCGCGATATATGCCGCGGAATGCCGGTAAAACAGCGAAATATTTTGGCAGCTCCACAGCTCGCCGGGTCTCTTCAATGCTCATAAGTTCTTCGTACATTTTCTCACCAGGTTTCGTCCCGATCGTGACTACCTCAATATTGCTCGGATCATGCCCATAAGCCGGCCCAAGTTCCTGAATCATGATCTCAGCAAGATCTTTAATGCGAATAACCGGCATCTTGGTAATAAGAACCTCTCCGCCCTTGGCCAGACTGGCAGAATCAATAACCAGACGCACAGCCTCTTGTATGCTCATGATAAATCGGGTCATTTCGGAGTCCGTAAGGGTCACGGGGCCGCCTTTCCTGATCTGTTCACGAAAAATTGGGATTACCGAACCACGTGAACCAAGCACATTCCCGAAACGAGTTGAGGCAAAGATAGGTCCTGTATCGCGAAGATTGCTATTGGCAGCAGTCATGAGCTTTTCACCCATGAGCTTTGAAGTCCCCATCACATTTGTCGGATTTACCGCTTTATCAGAACTGGTAAAGATAACTTTTTCCACTTGATTCTCACAAGCGGCATAGATAATATTCTGGACACCAACGATGTTGGTTTGAACTGCTTCAAAAGGAGATCTTTCGCACAAAATGACATGCTTAAAAGCGGCTGAGTGGAAGACAATATCCACGCTGTGCATTTTTCGGCACAGTTTGTCCCGATCTCTTACGTCTGCCAAGAAAAAGCTGGCACGATTGTCAGACAGAAATCGCTGCTCCAGAAAGAACAATTCGCTTTCATTATTGTCCAGCGCAATAACTTCCGCAGGCCGATAGTCATTTTCGAGAAGTTGGCGGACAAGCTCAAAACCAACGGTACCGCAAGCGCCTGTGACTAATATGCGTTTATTACTTAAAAAATCCATGTTCATTCATCCTTTGCCACGCTGTTTTTACGATGGTTTCCAGATCCTGAAAGCTCGGCTTCCAGCTTAGCTCCCTTTTTATCTTTTCAGAGCCTTGCTACAAGTATGACCGGATTTTTCGGAGGTTCAAATCGTTTTGCACATGCCACAAATATCTCGCATATATCACAGCGCAGGGAACCATCCCCTAAAATCAATAACTTTATTCTATTTTGAGAACTTTGAAATTGATGACCTTATTGCCAAGAACAAATTCAGCATATTTCTTAAAGCCTTTCTGCCTGTCCTGCATGTGCATATTCTTAATTGCAAGAGGTGTTGTTGCAGGAGCCTTCCATGCTTTTATGGGTTTCAATACTTTTCTTTTGAAAAATTCAGTGCTTACAAGAAAATTAATATCACCCTGGACAGGCTGGAAATAAATATAGCCATTCTTAATGGAATTGCCTTAGAGCCAAAATGGCGAAAAGTGTCCCGCTTTAAGTTGGTAGCCCAAATGCCAGACTATCATAATCAATTGAGCCTGTGAGATATCCCAGATCATCAATATTATAGGATATCTTGTCATCCATCTCTTTTAAGGTTTCTCCGAATTCCCAGCTTGCAAGATATGTCCTGCGGCCCTTCTTATCAACCCTGAAAATCTGGTCGTCCATTGTTTGCTGCATAACCATCTGACCATGATTATGGAGGCGTTTAGGCGCATTTTTATCATAAATAAACTCACCATCCACCAGATTTATACCGTGGTATTTTTTCTGGGCCATGAACAACACATTTCCCCTCTTAAAGCCAAAAAAACTATTGTTCACAAACTCCCTGATGATCTTATCAATAGTGGCTTCGTTAAGCACAACAAGCATTTTCTGCCTTAAAAGAATTTCTTTTGGATCATAACCATAAGTTTTTGCAAGTTTGTAAATATCAAATGAAAACTGCAGCATATGTCTTGAGCCAAAGGATAGCGGCAATAATTTTTCCGGCCGGCAGCCTGCTTTTTTCAAAATCTCTTTCTGCAGAACAGCGGAGCCTCTTTCTCTGGTCATGATTTCGGCAATTTTCTCGATCGGTAAGTCTCCGGCAATATTAATCAAGTATTTAGTGCCGAGGCCGAGCCGTGTTGCCTCACCCGCAGCAGCATGCTCTGAAAATAATCTGCCTTCAAGAATGCATTTACACGCTCTAATATAATCCGAATCTGTCAGGCAATTTTCATCCAGTATGCTGATGTTCTTTGGTTCCTCCAAAAAATCCATATTTTTATAGATATTGATATCTGCTTCATGTTTTTTAATGAATGATATAGCGCCATAAAAAGAAAGCTTATCTAGTGCAAGTTCGAGGCAGTAATCCACATAACTCTCATGGGAAAAGTTGAGGACGTGGATGAATATGTTGAATAGATTCTTTTTTTCACTTAGCATTTTCACACGTACCAGTTATATGCTTTTGATATTTCCTCTTCCAGGCCAATTCTTGCTTTCCAGCCAATGGAGTATGTATTTGGTACCGCGTCTTGATTAGTGCATTAAGGTGTTCTTTCTCACCGCCCATTCGCTTCACTCATTCGAGACACAGAGGGCACAGAGGTTTTTGACGTAAAAGCTCCGCCCCCTCGGTTACATACGCATATCCAAGCCAACTTATTATAATCCTTACAAATTGTTGCATCATATGAAAGTAACATCTCAACAACTAAACCATGAAAAATAAGATTATAACAGTATTGTTGCAGTTCTGTGAACATAGTGTTAGATTTTTGTTACGCTCTAAAAGGACGAAAGACGGGGCTTGGGGGGGTTAGGCGGGACTTAATGTGCGTGTCAATATTTCAAAAGGTACTTCACTGCCGATTGTTATTCCATTTGCATCAAAAAGCTCTGGTAATAAATGGTAAATGGCTAAGAGCTGACAGGTTGGCCTTCCACGGCGGTTGCACTTACCACATCTATTTAATTGTAATGCCCAGCATTGGAATATCACGCTCAAAAAATGTTCGTATAAATCCATCTCTCCATGCCCGGCTGTCAGACTCTGAGGCAGCCAGAAAAGAGCGGGGAAACCCACCTCGAAGCCATAATTGGGTAGTCCCTACAAAACAGTGCGGGTCAATAATTTCAATAAGTTACATACCATAGTTTTGGCAGAGCATGTCGAGAAATCGGGTGTTTGCAGGGGGAACAGGGCGGTATTTTCAAACCTGCATTGCTTTGTAGAGACTACCAGTGATTTCGCCAAGTCCGGCTTTTTTATACAATCCTTTTGGATCTCGTTTTGCGCAGGCTTCAACGCTGCATTCTAAAATGTGCCAGTCAGCAGTGGATACAGATGATGGCGATGGTAAAATATGTATATTTGTTTGGATTGTAAGATTGCTATAAATAAATTCAGGTGGTAGGTGTTATTGGTATAAATACCCTCTACCCTTGCAGCAGCAAGAACTAACTATAATTTCAGGTAGTTTGAATTTTCGTTCACGTTCCTAAGAATAATTCCCGTAAAGATAAGCCTGTTTTTTGGGAATAACAGCCTTGTTTAAAATTGTGCCGACTAAATTTTTTTCCTTTAAAAGTTCCAATGCTTTTTCGATTTGATTTTTTTGGGTCTTTCCGTATTCGACCACCAATATCACACCGTCCACATATTGTGATAAGATTAAAGTGTCAGCACTGCCTAAAAGCGGCGGGGAGTCAAGTATAATATATCTCTCTTGATAACGATTTTTCATTTCATGGACCAACTCCCTCATTTTCGGAGAACCCACAATCTCTGTAGATTTGAGCAGGTTATCGCGGCCGGGTAGAATGGTTAGCTTGTTAATACCAGGATTGATAAGAAGCTCGGAAACCGGTACGTCATTCAGAAGACAGTCTGACAAACCTTTGTCAGGCTCAATGCCGAATAAACTGTGTAAAGATGGGTTTCTTAAATCCGCGTCTACCAGAAGCACGGTATGTACCACTTCCATGGCCAGACTGATAGCCAGATTAGCTGCTGTGATAGATTTCCCCTCACTTTCACCGGCGCTGGTAACCAATATGGTGTTCAAGCCCCCTTCTTTTGTCTTATGCAAGATTTGTGTCCTTAATATCTTGTATTGATCACAAACAGGCGAGTCATCAAAAAAGGCCATCAGCCTGTTACAGCGAAGAATATCGTGAGCCACCTTAATAATTTTGCTTTGGGTGTACTTAATCGGGCTGATCAATGGATCCGGCATGTTTTGTTGTCCTTTTATTTTTGTCACGGGCTGATTAGTCCCAGCTTTACCAGTTTTCGTATTATCATAAACCACAAGACATCGACAGGCTTATAAAACAGGTGAACAGCTAAAACGCTCAGACCTGTTGCAGTTAAAGTCGAGAACATGAAAAAAACCGTTTTTCGTTTTTTGCGTTTTAGATCAGCTTCGGTTTCAATCAGCGGGATAACAGCGAGAACCGGTTTGCCTGTTAAAAGCTTCAGTTCATGCTCCGACCGGATCGCCTGATCGGAAAATTCTTTTATTGATGCGGCTCCGATTCCTGCCCCAATGCCGAGTACAAGGCCGATAAGGATGATAGCCAGCCTGTTCGGTTTATACGGTTCTTCAGGAAAAATTGCGGGGTCTATGATGGTAAATCTCTGTGCTTTTTGACCTTTTTCCAATGACTGTGCGGTTTTTGCCTCCATCAGCTTGTTTAATGTCTCCTGATAGCGCATTCTGGCGTTATCGTAGTCTCGTGTGAGCAGTTTATATTCCAACTCTATCTGTGGTGTAAGCTCAAGCCGTTTTTGATAATCTGCTAACCTGGCTTTAAGCCTTTTCCGATCTTCTATCAGTGTGTTTATCTCCATTTTTGCAGTGACAATCTGAGTGCTGATATTGATATAAGCAGGATTTTCAGGATCTTCAGACTCGTTTTGAGTTTGTCCTCTGTCTTTGATTTTCTCCTTGATTTCTTTTTCTAAAATCTTTATTGATTTTTTAAGTTTGATCACATCCGGATGCTTTTCTGAAAACTTACCCGTGTTTACGGCAAGCTCTGTTTTCAATTCCTCAAGCTGATTCCGTTTAAGCTGAATTTCACCTTTAAGGTTCACTTCTTTTTCAAGCGAATCAATCTCTTTTCCCATCTTCATTACATCCGGGTGTTTTTCGGCAAGAGAAGCCTTTAAAGCTGTATATTCAGTATAGAGATATTTTAATCTTTGCTTAGCATCTGCCACACGTCCACCCGACCCCCGGATACCGGGCAAATCGGGATCAATCCCGACAAGCTGGCTCTCAAGGTAAATCTTTCGCTCCCTTACATTTTTTATCTGTTGTTCGATGTTGTCGAATTCACGCTCAAGTCGCTCAACCATCTGAAAGTTAAGCTGGGCCATCTCAGGAAGCGCATGGAAGTGTTTTTCTTTAAATTTCGCCATCTTGGCTTCCAGTTGATTGATATTTTCGCTCAGGGCATTTAACTCGGCCTCAATAAAGATCGAGGTCATTTCCGCCTTTTCTTCCCGATCTTTCAGGTTCTGTTCAAGATAAAGGGATGCCAGTGTGTTGGCGACTTTTTGGACCTTGTCCGGGTCTTTCCACTCATAAGAGAGACTGAAGGCGATGGTGGCAGTGGTCGGCCGGCCAGTGCGCTGGTCAACCACTTCAGCGCTGATCATCTCCAGGTTGATATCTTCTCTCATCCTGTCGATGATCTCTTCAGTGGTCTCTCTTTCGCGCAAATCATTATAGAGATCAAAGCGGTTTATAATATCCATAAGCCTGCTTCGGCTCATGATCCGTTGCGTGATGGTCTGTATGCTCTGTTCCACATACTCAGTGACAGTTGATTGGACAAATTCACTGGGAATCTGCTGCCCTTCGATAAGGATTGTCGTATTTGATTTATAGACAGGAGGAAGGACCATGGAAACAATGGCGCTGATGAGAAAAATACTTAAAAAAGGGATCAGGATATAATACTTACGCCGCTTAATAATGGCAGCATAATCGCCGAAATTTTCTGTTTTAGTTTCCAAAAGAAATTCCTTTATATGAGTTTTTCCCAGTAAATTCTGAACCGCAGAAAGATAATATTCCGGTCCGCATTGGTATCGATATTTTTATATTCGGTCTTGCTGTATTGATACGATAGCTCGGCCAGCACGCGCTCTGCAATCTTCCAGCTCAATAAGGAGCGCAGGTGATATAGTTCTTGATCAGTATCTCTGTATTCGCTTTCAGATCTTGACCTGCTTAACGAACCATTGAACCTTCCTGTAATGAACTGTGTAAAACGGTAATTAATATCCAGGGTTGCGCGGTCACGCTCAATTGTCTCCCCCAGCCCTGAAGGGCTGATATCTCGATTAATGCCCACAGAGACAGAACCGTCGGTAAATGCCCTGGTAAGAGACAGGTAACCGAGTCCTCCCCAGTTTCTATTGAATTCAGTCTTTTTTACGATGCGATAATCTTTATCTTTAATAATCGATGTCCCCGGCCAATACACGGGTTCCCATTCTTTCACCTGGTATTCCGATTTTGTATATCGTGCACCGGCCCATGCAGTTAGTTTCAATTTCTGAGTAAAAGGGTAACTGAGCCCGAGATAAAGCCTGTAATTATCTACATTAGAAGTTTCATAATCAGAATGCGTATAGCCTCCCTGTGCAGAAACGGTTGCTCCCTCTTTAGATAATGTATGAACAAGCTCCAGGGTTCCGTCGTATATGTCATAATCTGAGTACCCTGAGGCTCCATACTCTGCCCTTGTGTATCCACAAGTTAAATTGAGCTGGGTTTTCTCCCCCATATACCAGGACAAGCCCGGCTTTATATGATAGAAATGCCTTTTGGTGCGTTTAAGAACCAGGCCGGTCTCTTCCATTTCAGTGTCCAGGGTAGTGTCTTTAATCAAAGAACCATTGAGATTCAGACCCAAGAGTTCGGTTGCTCTAAAATCGTAACCTAAGCTGTATTTCTGATTGACCTCATCAAGATTGTGCTCTTTGCCGTATCTAATAACATCCATCTCCGCATTTGCAGTTATCCCGGTCCTCTCTGTTTGAGAGTTCCATCTTAGAATCGGCGTAACAGTTAAAATCAAATCATTTTTTTCTTCTGTTGTGCTGAAATTAATATTGTCGTTATATGTTTGCTTTATTGAAATTTCAGGGATCAACTTAGACTCTGCCGCCTGTGCGCCCGTGGCGGCAAGGAGGCAGCTCAGAATTACAATGGCGGAATGAAATATTTTGAGACAAACGAATCTTTTCCTCATATAAACTTCAAGGCACAACAACTACATCTCCCGTTTCCAACAATATGTTCTGTTCTAAGTTCTCGCCCTTTTCTACCTCTTTATACCTGAAAGGAATTCTAATTTGAAACGATTTTTCAGTTCTTAAAACAAGGATGCTATTTGCATCGGCAAACGCGTTAATGCCGCCAGCCAATGTAAGTGCCTGCATAATATTTATTTTTCTGCCGATTCTGTACTCACCTGGCCTTGCAACTTTTCCTGTCACGTAGATTTTTATGCTGTTTATCTGAATGACAGTGACGTTGAGAGTAGCATCCGGCACATATTTATTCACACGCTTCTTGATTTCTTTCTCCAGCCATTCAACACTATGGCCGCCGGCCTCAACCTCGCCTATAAGAGGAAAAGATATCCTGCCGTCCGGTCTGACTACGACCTGCCGGGTGAGGCTTTCATCCTTCCAAACCGAAATCTCAAGGACATCCTCGGGCCCGATGCGGTATGCTTTGTATGGTTCGCCCGCAGCAAAGCAAACTGGAAATGTCAAGAAAATCATGGCTGTCAGTAATAGTACCATCGATATGCAGATTCTTATTTTTTCTGCTTTCTTTGGTCTGCTCATACACCACCTCTACTCTTCTATCTTCGCAAGACACAAAGCTCCGCCTCCTCAGTTACATACGCAAAACCAAGTCAAGTTATTATAATACTTGCATATTGTTGCATCATACGGAGCAATAAGGTTGAAACAACTTGAATAAAATATAAACATACAACAGCTTTGTTACAGTTTTGTGAACGTAGTGTTAAAATTTTGTTACATGCTCAATATTATGGGCGTTGGGGTGTTTGCCGGATATGAGATTGTTAAGGATTGTTATAATCGTGTAACAATATAGTTTCTGAAAAAAATTGATGCTATGCTTTAGGCAGGTGAATAACGAAATTGCTTCCTTCGCCAGGATTACTCTCAACTGTTACGTATCCCCCGTGAGTCTGTATTATATGTTTAACAATAGCAAGCCCCAGCCCTGTTCCTCCGAGCTTACGGCTTCTGGCTTTGTCCACTCTGTAGAATCTTTCAAAAAGACGGGGAAGATGTTCTTTTGGAATTCCAATGCCGTGATCCTTAAAACTTATACAAACCTCGGTATCTGTTGTAATTACTTCAATCAGAACCGATCCACCTTCTTCACTATATTTTATTGCGTTATCAAGAAGATTTACCGTAGCCTGTTCAAGAAGCTGGGTGTCAATTTTAGTCGAAATATCTTCATGGCATATTAGATTGACTTTTATTTTCTTTGACTCTGCTTTTGCCTGGCAGACCTGAATAGCTGTTTTAATAACACTCCTGATATGCCCTTTTTCCAGCTTTATCCCTTCAGTTTTATCTCTCTGCTCAATTACTGAAAGGTGCATAAGATCTTCTATTATAGAAACCAGGCGATTGACATGTTTTTCGATAATATTTAAAAAACGTTTAGCTTCGTCAGGATTTTCCATTGCCCCTTGACTTAAAGTCTCGACAAAGCCTTTTATTGCTGTAAGAGGTGTTTTGATCTCATGCGAAACATTGGATACAAATTCTTTCCGCATATTTTCCAGACGCCTGAGCCGGGTCACATCGTTCAATACAACAAGTATGCCTATAAAATCTTCACCTTCGTCAAGAAGAGAAGTGGTCTGGACATTTAAAATAATCTCTTCATCCTGATAAAGAACAACATCTCCTTCTGAATGTTCGCCGCTTGAAATAGCTTTCTTGATAATTTTCTGCAGCTCAGAGTTTCTTATCACTTCCTGAATGCTTCGCTGTTCTAAATCAGAAGACCTGCTTTTAAACATACTGGCTGCCGACTGATTTATGCTAATTATTATCTCATCTAGATCAACTGCAATTACACCCTCCTCCATACTTGAAAGGACGGCTTCAAGCTCGTTACGCTGTTTTATTGCTGTCTTTATTCGATCATTCAGTTGCGCTGCCATCTGATTCAGTGCTTCTGCTAAACCTCTCATCTCTTCTGTATCAGGAGCAGGCATTCTATAAGCCAAATCACCGCGAGCAAATTGCTCCGCGCCTTTTTTCATTTCCTCTATTGGCCTGCTTATACGTTTAGAAATAAATAAGCTGACTCCGGCAGCAAAAAGCGCTATAAGCAAACCTCCGAAGACTATCTGAATTTGAATGGAGCGCAGTTCATCATATATTGAGGTTATTGGAATTGAAGTACGTAAGACAGCAATAACCTCATTATTCTTCTCCAATGGTATCGCAAGATACATCATATCTTGTCGAAGTGTACTGCTGTATCTAGTAGAGGTTCCAACATTTCCAAGCAAAGCTTCTGCCACCTCAAAACGATCAGCATGGTTGTCCATACTTTCCGGTGCTTCTTCAGAATCACCGACCACTTTCCCTGAAGGAAGTATAACAGTAATACGAGTAAATAACTGCTCGCCGACTGCTTTGCATATAGAATCGACCGACATTTCATCTAAAGGTGAAATGAAGTGTTCTATCTGTTTTTCCAGTAAATGCGCCCTGGACTTCAGGTCTGCAGCAGTCCGTTCAAGAAAAAACTGCCTAAAGGCACTTGATGCAAAAAGGCTGACAGCCAAAAGGGAAATAAGTGTAATCAGCAGGTAAGATGGATATAACTGCCATAGCAATCGTTTCTTTTTTTTCATGGATTTTCCCTGAACCTGTACCCTACCCCTCTTACAGTTTCTATGTATCTGCCACAGGAGCCGAGCTTTTTCCGCAGTCCAACAATCTGAACATCAACGGATCTATCCGTAACCGGGTAATCATCTCCACGAACCGCATCAACAATCTGAGTACGCGTAAAGACCCACCCTGGCCTCTTTGCAAGATAATAAAGTACCTGGAACTCAGTAAATGTCAAATCAACAGGCTTTCCATTTGCAAGGATCTCTCGTTTGTGAGGATTAATTACAATATCGTGTACTTGAATAAGCGACATATCATCATTGGTTTCCTCCTCCTTCTTTTTCCTGCGGATAACAGCACGAACTCTTGCAATTAATATTCTGGGGCTGAAAGGCTTGGTTACGTAGTCGTCAGCTCCAAGTTCCAAACCAGTAACGATATCCGCCTCCTCTCCTTTTGCCGTCAACATAATGATTGGGACATGCTTTGTTTTTGAATAACTTTTCAAATTTTTTGCAACTTCAAGACCATCTATACCAGGAAGCATTAGATCCAGCACGATTAAATCCAGCTTCTCTGATCCGGCCTTTTTAAGGCATTTCTCACCGGAAGATGCGCTAATTACTTGATAGCCTTCTCTGGCAAGATTATATCTTACCAGCTCAAGGATATCTTCTTCGTCATCTACAACCAGGATACATTCTTTTGCCATAGTTTTTTCCTTTTAAAAATTATAATTATAAATTCATATTAACATAATGTTTATATGAAACACTAAGCCTCGGCAGGGCAAACCCCACCAATGACATTGCTTTTATTCAAAGTCTTTTTTTAAAAAACCGATTTTAAAATAATTTATTTGATGCAAGCTCCTTTTTTATCGTCTGT
>JAYEFW010000349.1:0-1958 GCA_034658795.1 Thermodesulfobacteriota bacterium | reverse complement strand
TTTGCACCCTTCTGGAAATAAAACAAGGTCTCGTTGTTTTGACAAAAACCGACCTTGTGGATGAAGAATGGCTGGAGCTTGTAATCGAAGATGTAAACGAATTTACCCGGGGGACATTTCTTGAGGGTAAACCGGTTATGCCGGTATCATCTGTTACAGGCCAGGGGATCCCTGAATTCATAAAAGTCCTTGATGAATTAAGCGCAATGACTCCCAGCCGTTCTGTAAAAAGTCTGTTTCGTCTTCCTGTAGATAGAGTTTTTAGCATGAAGGGGTTTGGCACAGTTATTACAGGCACCCTGATTTCAGGACATGTCAAGACCGGCGATACCGTTATGATCTATCCTTCCGGTATTACATCAAAGGTCCGCGGTATTCAGGCACATAATCAGAGCGTCAGCATTGCGGAAGCCGGAATGCGTACAGCTATTAACTTCCAAGGACTTGAGAAAGCTTCCGTGCAAAGAGGAGAAGTAGTATCCACCCCGGGGGCTTTAAAACCGAGCTATATGCTTGACGTGTCTATTCACTTTCTTAAAAGCAATAAAAAACCCGTTAAAAACCGCACACTCATCAGATTCCATACAGGTACCAGTGAAATTTTAGGCCATGTTGTATTGCTTGATAAAGACGAAATTATCCCAGGAGAAACTACTGTTGCCCAAATTCGGCTTGATTCCCCAGTCGCAGTCGTAAGGGATGACAAATTCGTTATTCGAAGCTATTCTCCGATATGCACAATCGGCGGAGGACAAATATTAAACCCGCTTCCCCAAAAGCATAAACGGTTCAAAAAAAGTATTTTCGAAGGATTAAAAGCTCTGGTAAGCCAGCCGCATGAAGAAATTATTGCCTACCATGTTGACAATTCCGGTTATAAAGGGATCTCATTCTCAGACCTCAAAATTATGACCAACATGCCTGAAAAACAGCTTGATAATGCCCTTCAAAAACTACTCTCAATAAAGACCGTTACGCTTGCCGACAGGGAAAACAGAATTTACATTCATAAAAACTGCTTTGAAAATCTAAATAAAAAAATTTCATTATTTCTTGAAAATTATCACAGAACAAATCCGCTAAAAGCCGGTATGCCCAAAGAAGAACTCAAGTCCAAGCTGCCTTCGGCTGGTTTAAAACTTTTCAATCTTGTGCTCGACATGATGATAAAAAACAAAGAAGTCGTTTCTGAGGGAGAGACTGTCCGCCTTTCTTCACATGCTGTTTCCCTTGGAGGCGATCAGGCTGAAGTAAAAGAAAAAATTTTGACTACATATCTTAAAAGCGGACTCTGTCCTCCATATTTCAAAGATCTGAGCAAAACACTTGATATTGATGCAAAAAGAGCCAAAGATGTGCTTATGCTTCTTATAGAGGAAGGGCTAATAATCAAAACAAAAGAAGAACTTTATTTCCATGTGGAGGTTGTAAATAGCCTGAAAAAAAGACTGGTCGATTTTCTTTTAACTCACGGAGAGATAACGACTCCCCAGTTTAAGCAGATGACAGGCACAACACGTAAATATTTAATCCCATTAATAGAATATTTTGATTCCAAGAATGTTACAATCCGAATAGGCGATATTCGCAGGCTCAGAAGCACATAAACATGGGAGCTATGCTGTCCAGAAAAAGCATTCCTTAATTTCCATACTAAAAATCAAGCGGGCTTTTTGCCTCCTTGATCGTCCGGCTTTTGATCGTATGAGTATAAATCATTGTAGTTCGCACATCGCTATGCCCAAATAGTTCTTGAATCGTCCGAATGTCGTAATTGGCCTGCAAGAGGTGACTGGCAAAACTGTGGCGATTATGCCGAGCTCGGCATAATCGTCATTATGCCGAGTACCGAATTATGCCGAGTAACCTCTGTAATCTGTTGTTCTAATTTCCTTTTCATGTATTGTAATCGGCATAATTCTGATTTAATTCCTCCTTGTGGTTTTAAACGCTAACCA